>NZ_SCNZ01000050.1:0-66680 GCF_005502655.1 Burkholderia sp. 4NA327C6
CCCCCCTGCCGATCCCGCCCCGCCCGCCGTCGCGACAACGGCCGAGGCCCGCCCGGCGGGCATTCGCGTGCCGGATTCAGGGCTTTCCCGGAGACGACGAAAACTCATAGCCCGATCAGAAATCATCGATTCACCGGCCGCATCACGGCCCACCACAATCGCCCCACACCCCACTCATCGACGAGACACCGCAATGACCGCATCCCAACCCAGGCAGCTCTACATCGGCGAAGGCTTCGAAGGCCCCGGCGTCAACCTCGCGCACATCAACGTGCTGGTCGGACCGCGCAACGGCCCGGCGGGCCAGGCGTTCGCCACCGCACTCGCGACGCCGTCGGCCGGACACGCGCCGTTCGTCGTGATCGCGCAGCCGGGCGTGCCGACCAAGCCGCTCACGCTGTACGTGAACAAGGCGCAGATCGCCAGCGATTTCCATGGCAACGCCACGTGGGGCGCATCGCAGGCCGGCATCGCGAAGGCCGTGGCCGAAGCGCTCGAGAACGGCACGCTGCCGCCCGAAGCGGAGAACGACTGGGTCGTCGTGTCGGCGAACTGGGTGAACCCGCAGACCGACGATCTCGACGCCGTGTTCGAGAACAACTATCGCGCGTGCCGCAGCGCGATCGTCGCCGCGATGGAAGGGCTGCCGCATCGCGACGCGGTATTCGCCGCCGCGCGCGACGTGTCGAACCCGTTCTACACCCCGAAGAAAAACTGACGACGACAAGCGGCCGACGCGCGACGGACGGCCGCATCTGGAGGAAACATGGAATACGTCCGCCTCGGCCAGTCCGGCCTGAAGGTGTCCCGCCTGTGTCTCGGCACGATGAACATGGGCACCCCCGAATGGAAGCCCTGGATCTTCGACGAAGCGCAGAGCGAGCCGATCGTGCGCCGTGCGCTCGACGCCGGCGTCAACTTCATCGATCTCGCGGATTTCTATTCGACGGGCGTCGGCGAGGAAGTGGTCGGCCGCATCCTGAAGCGCAACGCGCGCCGCGAGGAGCTCGTCGTGACGACCAAGGTCGGCTACGACATGGGCAGCTATCCGAACGCGGGCGGCCATTCGCGCAAGCACGTGCTCGACGGCATCGACGGATCGCTGAAGCGGCTCGGGATGGATTACGTCGACATCTTCATGCTGCATTTCTTCGACGTGAACACGCCCGTCGAGGAAACGATGAGCACGCTGCACGACATCGTGCGGGCGGGCAAGGCACGCTATATCGGCGTGTCGACGATGTACACGTGGCAGTTCGCGAAGATCATGCAGGCCTGCGAACGAAACGGCTGGGACAAGCCGATCAACATGCAGCTGCAGCTGAACCTCGCGTATCGCGAGGAAGAGCGCGAGATGGTGCCGTACTGCATCGACCAGGGCGTCGGCGTGTCGGTGTTCAGCCCGCTCGCGCGCGGCCTGCTCACCTGCGAGCCGCAATCGACGCGCAACCAGACCGACTTCTTCACCGCACAGATGTACGGCGATGCGTCATCGCTCGCGATCGCCGCATCGGTCGCGAAGGTCGCGAAGCGCCGCGGCGTGCCGCCCGCGCAGATCGCGCAGGCGTGGGTGCTGAACCGCCCCGGCATCGCGAGCATGCTGGTCGGCGCGGATTCCGTCGCGCAGTTCGACAGCGCGCTCGGCGCGCTCGAAACGCAGCTCACCGACGAAGAGCTGCACGAGCTGGAACGCAACTACACGCCGTGCGACCTGATCAACGACTACACGGCCGGCAAGCGCATCGCGCGCGAGTCGCGTCCGGCGCAGGGCAGTTTCGCGACGGACTGACGCACTGAAGCACGAAGCTCCGAGGCACTGAAGGAACGACACACAATGAATGAATTTCTGAGGACCGGCCATTTCATCGGCGGTGAATGGCATGAATCGCATGGCGCAAGCGATGCGACCTATCCGGTGCTGAACCCGGCGACCGGCGAGACGATCGCGAAGGTCGCGAAAGGCGGCGCCGACGACACGCAGCGCGCAATCGATGCGGCCGCACACGCGTTTCCGGCGTGGCGCGCACTGACCGCAAAGGAGCGCGGCGCCCGCGTGAAGCGCTGGGGCGAACTGATGCTCGAAAACCGCGACGCGCTCGCCGAGCTGCTAACGCGCGAGCAAGGCAAGCCGCTCGCGGAAGCGCGTGGCGAAGTCGCGTACGCGGCGAGCTTTCTCGAATGGTTCGCGGAAGAAGCGAAGCGCATGTACGGCGACGTGATCCCGAGCCCGAAGCCGAACTCGCAGATCGTCGTCACGCGCGAGCCGGTCGGCGTGGTCGCGGCGATCACGCCGTGGAATTTCCCGCTGGCGATGATCACGCGCAAGGCCGGCCCCGCGCTTGCGGCCGGCTGCACGATGGTGCTGAAGCCGTCCGAGGAAACGCCGCTGTCGGCGTTCGCGCTCGCGGTGCTCGCCGAGCGCGCGGGCGTGCCGGCCGGCGTGTTCAACGTGGTGTCGGGCGACGCGGTCGCGATCGGCGAAACGCTGACGAGCTCGTCCGTCGTGCGCAAGCTGTCGTTCACGGGCTCGACGCGCGTCGGCAAGCTGCTCGCGAAGCAGTCGGCCGACACGCTGAAGAAGCTGTCGCTCGAACTCGGCGGCAACGCGCCGTTCATCGTGTTCGACGATGCCGATCTCGATGCGGCGGTCGAAGGCGCGATCGCGTCGAAGTTCCGCAACACGGGGCAGACCTGCGTGTGCGTGAACCGCTTTCTCGTGCAGGACGGCGTGTACGACGCGTTCACGCGCAAGCTTGCGGATGCCGTGCGCAAGCTGCGCGTCGGCAACGCGCTCGCGGGTGAAGTCGACCAGGGGCCGCTAATCAACGAGGCGGCGCTCGGCAAGGTCGAGCGGCACGTGGCCGACGCCACCGCGAAGGGCGCGCACGCGCTCACCGGCGGCAAGCGTCACGCGCTCGGCGGCACGTTCTACGAGCCGACCGTGCTGACCGGCATGACGGCCGACATGCTGATCGCCGAAGAGGAAACCTTCGGCCCCGTGGCCGGCTGCTTCCGCTTCGCGACCGAGGAAGAGGCCGTGGCCGCGGCCAACGACACGCCGTTCGGGCTGTCCGCATACTTCTACACGCGCGACCTCGGCCGTGCGTGGCGCGTGTCGGGTGCGCTGGAGAGCGGCATGGTCGGCGTCAACGACGGGATCATCTCGACCGAAGTCGCGCCGTTCGGCGGCGTCAAGCAATCGGGGCTCGGCCGCGAAGGCTCGAAGTACGGCCTCGACGAATACGTGGAACTGAAGTACACGCTGATGGCCGGCCTCGGCCGCTGACCCCCGGCCGCTCCCCGCGGTCGCCCCGCGCCGCGCGCCGTCCGGCCGCGCGGCGCCCTGCACGGCACGCGCGGCGGCGCGCCGCCTGCGCGCGCCGTTGCGCGCCCGATAACAATCCAGGAGGCAGCTTGACTCAAGCCAACGTTCAATCCGGCACCGCACGCGCGTTGCCGCTGTCGCGTGGCGCCGATGCGCCGCACCGCCCCGTCGCGCTCGACGACGTGCCGCTCAACCGCTTCCACGTGAAGATCGCCGGCCTGACGTTCGGCGCGCATTTCACCGAGGGCTACACGCTCGGCACGATCGGCTACGCACTCGCCGCGCTCGGCAGGCAGATGCCGATCGATGCGTTCTGGATGGGGATGATCGGCAGCTCCGCGCTGATCGGCATTTTCTTCGGCAGCCTCGTGTTCGGCTGGCTGTCCGACCGGATGGGCCGACAGAAGATCTTCCTGACGAGCTTCGTGATCATCACGGCGGCCGCATTCGCGCAGTTCTTCGTCACGTCGCCGCTCGAACTGTGCGTGCTGCGCGTGCTGATCGGCTTCGGGATGGGCGGCGACTTCACGGTCGGCCATGCGATCCTCGCCGAATTCTCGCCGCGCAAGCATCGCGGCGCGCTGCTCGGCTCGTTCAGCGTGATCTGGACGATCGGCTATGTCGCCGCGAACGTGCTCGGTCTTGCGTACAGCGACGCCTCGCCCGATGCCTGGCGCTGGCTGCTCGCGTCGGCCGCGTTGCCCGCGCTGATCGTGCTGGTGCTGCGAATCGGCACGCCCGAATCGCCGCGCTGGCTGCTCGGCAAGGGCCGGGAGAAGGAGGCGCGTGCGATCGTCGCGAAGCATTTCGGCCCGCACGTGATGCTCGACGGTTCGACCGAGCCGCATGCGCATGGCAGCTTCGCGCGGCTGTTCCAGCGTGACCTGATCCGCCGCACGATGTTCAACTGCGCGTTCTTCGTGTGCCTGGTGATTCCGTATTTCGCGATCTACACGTTCCTGCCGACGATCCTGAAGACGATCGGCCTCGCCGAAGGTTTCGGCGCGGACCTGCTGCTGAACGGCTTCCTGGTGCTCGGCGCGCTGATCGGCATCTGGCTGACGATCCGGCTGTCGCGGCGCGGCTTCCTGATCGGCTCGTTCGCGGTGACGTGCGCGTCGCTCGTCGCGCTGGCGGTGCTGCCGTCGTCGGCGGCCGTCGCGATGATCGTCGCGTTCGCGATCTTCACGCTGACGATGTCGGCGTTCAGCAACCTCGTGGGCGTGTTCCCGCCCGAGTGCTTCCCGACCGAAGTGCGCGCGAGCGGCGTGGGGCTCGCGATCGCGTGCAGCCGGCTCGGTTCGGCGATCGGCACGTTCCTGCTGCCGGTCGGCATCGCGACGCTCGGCTTTCACGCGACGATGTTCGCGCTCGCGGGCGTGCTGCTGGTGGGGATGATCGTATCGATCGCGTGGGCGCCGGAGACGAAGCATCTGACGCTGGAGGAGGCGTCGGGGCATTGATGCGGGCGGCGGGTTGGGTGACCGCCTGTTTCATCGCGCTCGATCAAGGCTTTCGTATCGACACGCCGCTGATGCGCTGTGGCGATGCTGCGCTCGATTCGAACGAACCCGGCCACGGCCGGGTTCGTTCATTCCGGACGCGATGCGATGCGTGCGGCCGCTCAGAACAGGATCGAAGCGTAATCCCGCGCGCCATGCAGGACGTGAAGAATGTCGATCCGAGCCGGCGGATCGCCGACGACCCGATAGAAGATCTGGTAGTTGCCGTACACGCGGTGCCGCACGCCGTGACGCTCGAAGCGCGGCACCAGCGGAAACGCCAGCGGCATCGCGGCAAGACTCAGGCATATATCGCGAATCTCCCGCACGAACGTCACGGCACGTTGCGGGTTGTCGCGTGCAATGTAATCGGCGATCGCTTCGAGTTCGGCAATCGCAAAATCGGACAGGCGCACGGTCAGGCCTGACGATCCGCCAGGGCCCGATACTTCGCCTCGAGGCGATCGAAGACTTCCGCCGCATCGGCGCCGCGTCCGGCTTCCGCATCGGACAGGCTGCGCGCGATCACAGCGTCCAGCGCGTTCAGCTGTGCCTCGCGATCCTGGATCAGGCGCACGCCTTCGCGAAGCACTTCGCTCTTGGATCCGTAGCGCCCCGATTCGACCAGCTTCGCGACGTAAGCCTCCAGCTGCTGGCCGAGTTCTGCACTGATCATGTCGACCTCCCGACCGGATTGAATTCGATCCGTCGAGCGTATCGCAGCTATCAACTGTTATCAAGAAGATGGTCTCCAAAAGATCGGCGCAAATACTTTCGACGTGCTGATCGGACGGACAGAACCGGACGTGCGTCAGGCAGGCTGCTCTGGCGCCGGACATTCATCCGGTTTTCGTGCGCATTCGTGTAGCCTTGCCGGACCCTCACCGTGCGAGCAGCGATCATGATTGAAGACATCGTCACGCCACAACCCGGCCTGAAGGTCTACCCGCCAGACGCCGACGTCTTTGCCGAGTCCAACGCCGCACTCGCGCGCCACCTGCATCCGCTGGTGTCGATCGACCTGTCGACGGTCAATCCGTCGTGGGAGGGCTGGATCCACCTGCTCAGCCCCGTCGAACCGTACGACGGGCTCGTCGGGCAGGACACGGCCGCGTATCACAACGACTATCTGCGCGCGAACTGGATCGGGTTCCGGCTCGACGAGAACAACCGCTACACGCTGCTCGGCGACCCGCGCTACTTCTATCTGGAGAACCCGCCCGGCGCGCATGACGCGGGCTATCGCGCGGAGCTGGAGGCGCACTACGCCGAGCAACAGGCCAGCATCGAAACCGCGCGCAAGCGGTTCGCCGAATACGGCGTGCTCTACTCGTCCAACCAGTACGCGCCGGACGAACGGGATTTCAGCCAGGAAAAACCGTGCAACCTGATCGACCAGCTCGGTGGATCGGTCGGTTGGGGCAACTGGTCGGGCACGTCGGATTTTCCGGTCGACGACAGCAATCCCGACGACGTCCGGCCGATCGGCCCCGACGGTGCGCGTTTTCGCTTCGTCGCCCGCGTCACCGGCTGGGAATACCGCGCGATGGGCGCGGACTCGATTCTCCTGTTTTACGAACCTGCCAGCCGCGTGGCGCTGCTGACGTTCGACTGGTCGTAGGGCGGGCAGGACGGGCGGTCGCGCCGTCTCGTGATCGGCCGTTTGGCGGACTCTGCCCGCCGGATTCGCGCCGATATGCTGGGGGCTTTCCACTCATCTCCGGAAGCCATGCCCGCTCAACCTGTCGATCTCGGTCATGTCCTGCCGTACGAGACGTCGTACTTCGACGATCGGCTCGAGGTCGATCGAAACGACCTCGATATCGCCGCGTTGCTCGGGGTGAGCGGCAGCGTCCCCGACGAACTGCTCGTTTCGTTGTGCGGCGCGCCGGCCGGATCGGACATTCAAGCCTATCTCGACAGCGCAGACAGGCTGACATTCAGCGTCACCCATTCCGCGTTGATCCGATCCGAAAACCGCATCGCCGTCTTTCGAGAATCGGACACGTTCGCACTCGAACTCAAGACTATCGATCTGGCTGATAGCGCTATTGCCGGGCTCGGAGCGGCCATGCTGTGGCGGATCGTCAGGGCGTGCGATACGCTGGGAATCACCCGCATCAACGCATTGGCAGCGGGTGGCCGCAAGGCTGCGCCAAAGCCCGGCGGCCGTCGACTGTTTGGGTACTACGCCTGGCCTCGGCTCGGTTTCGATGCGCCCATTCCCGACCGGCAAACCGACGAAGCAGCCCTGTTCCAGTATTTCCAGAGCGACCCGGTCGGTCTGGCCGACGGGTCGCTTCGATCTCTGCACGCACTCTATGCGACGCGATTCGGGCGAGATTTCTGGCGCGTCGCGGGATCGCATCGCTGGATGACTTTCGACGTTACGCCGCACGGAAAATCCGTTCAGACGCTGCAGAATTACTTGATCGAAAAGGGGATTTACGAATGAACGCAAAGCACACTCCGATCGCAGGGTTCCGGATCACGCGCCGTGGCCGCCCGACGAGCGAACATCGTCCCGTTCGCCTCTCGGAAGCCCGCCGCCTCCTGGATGCGGTCGTCACGCGCGAACTCCATCACAGCCTGGCTCGGGTCATGCGCAAATCTGCCGTCGAGCACGACGCACGGGCCGCCGTCACATCCGCCTCCCCGCCGAAACGAGCCGTCTTCAACGTGGGACGCATCGATCCCGCGAAGTGCCAGTTGCCGATCATCTCGGATGCCGAAGCAGAAGCCATGGCGCGCAGGGAAACACTCACGCACTTCGGACACGCACCCGATCTGTGATCGGCTGAACACAACCACACATCCCGACCGACAACGATCGTACCGATCTCCCCCTTGGTAACGATCGTTGACACAGACAGAAGGCCAAAGCAAAACACGACAGACGCGGACTGATCCGATTTTTCCAGCATCCCGATCGGCCGCGTCCCACGAGCAGCCCCTACCCCCTCTTCCCCGCCTGCTCCCGCAACCACGCAGCAAACGCGACCACCGGCTCGACCGCCACGCTCTCCGGCTCGACATCGAGCCAATACCCGAACGGCCCGATCGGCTGCACCGGCGACAGCCGCACGAGGCTGCCCTCGCCGATCTCCTCCTCGATCATGTTGAGATCGACCACCGCGAGCCCCGCGCCCTTGCGCGCCGCGCGGATCGCCTGTTCGAGCGTCGAAAACTCGATACCGTCGCCGATCCGCGCCGGCGGCACGCCCGCCTGCTCGCACCAGTCGGCCCACAGCGTCAGGCGCTTGCCTTCGTGCAGCACATGCAGCGACGGCAACCGGCCGAGCAGCACATCCAGCGCATCGCCGCGATAACGCGGCGCACCGACGAGCGCGTGCCGCTCCATCATCAGCAGCTCCGACTGCATCCCGGCGCGCGCCGCGCGCCCGAACCGGATGTGGCAATGACAATCGTCATCCGGCTCCGTGCGGATCGACAGCTCGACGTCGGGCAGCGCCTCCGCGAGCGTGCCGAGCCGAGGCGAGAACCACTGCGTCGCGAACGTCGGCGGCAGCGACACCGTCAGCCGCCGCTTCGCACCTGGCCGCGTGGCGGCGATTTCGCCGACGCCCCGTTCGATCGTGTCGAACGCCTGCCCGATGAACGGCAGCAACCGCTCGCCGGCATCGGTCAGGCGCACGCCCTTGTGATCGCGCTCGAACAGCCGCGCGCCGAGCGCTTCCTCGAGCAGCCGGATCTGCCGGCTCACCGCCCCCTGCGTCACGCACAGCGAAACCGCCGCGCGGTTGAAGCTCAGGTGACGCGCGGTCTCCTCGAAAAATCGCAGTGCGATCAACGATGGCAGGCGTCGCATGATGTGTGTCCCCTTCGTTCGTCTCGGTCGTATCGTTCGTGTTGCTGCCGGCACCACCGGCCCTCCTGCGGGCAGCCTTGTCGCGACCAGGCGTGCCAGCCGCCTGACCGTCAATCCCCGGCACCCTCCGTCGCCGCCATTCATCGCCCCGCGCCCGCGGCCACCCGCCTACAATAAGCATCCCGCACCAAACACGACACCGCCCCGTGAGACGCAAGATGCCGGCGCTGAATGCGCTGAAAGCCTTCGAGATGGCCGGCCGCACCGGCAGCTTCACGCGCGCGGCCGAGCTGCTCAACGTGACGCAGAGCGCGGTGAGCCGCCAGGTTCGCCAGCTCGAGGGCCAGCTCGGCGAAACCCTGCTCGAGCGCCGCCATCACCAGCTCGAACTGACCGCGGCCGGCCGCGTGCTGCTGCGCGCGCTGCAGCAATCGTTCGACAAGATCGAGCTGACCGTGCGCAGCCTGCAGGAAAAAACCCACCTGAACCGCCTGCGCGCGAACGTGCCGCCCACCTTCGCCGCGCGCTGGCTGATGCCGCGCCTCGGCCGGCTGCGCGACGCGCATCCCGAATTCGAGCTGAGCCTCACGACCCGCATCCACGACAGCCTCGGCGAATCGCGCGTGCTCGACTGCGCGATCCGGTTCGGCGACGGCGAATGGGACGGCTTCGACAACGCGCTGCTGATGCAGGAGCAGCATATCGCCGTCTGCGCGCCCGCGCTGTATGCGCGGCTGCGACAGGACGGCGCGCCGATCGACCTGAACCGCTTCACGCTGCTGCACGTGCTCGCCACCGACGACCAGCGCTACCTGACCTGGCAGCACTGGCTGAAAGCGGCCGGCATCGCCGACGTCGACACGCGCGGCGGCTACGAATTCGACCTGCTCGACCATGCGATCCGCGCGGCGATCGACGGTCTCGGCATCACGATCGCCGACCGCCACATGGTCGCGCGCGAACTCGCGACCGGGCAACTGATGCAGGTGCTCAACGTGCACGTCGACGGCCACCAGTCGTACTGGTTCGTCACGCGGCCCGAGCAGACGAACCTGCCGCACATCGTGCAGTTCCGCGACTGGCTGCAGCAGGAAGTGTGGCTCGCGAAGCGCCATCTCGAACCGTCGTCGCCGCTGCCGCAGGTACCGCTGGCCTAGCGCGCGCCCAGACCCGCCCCCGCCTCAACCGCCCTCGACCACCCGCCGCGGGCCACACCTTACCGGCTCCCGCGCCGGTCCGCACTCGGACCAGTCGGAAAATACGACAGGGCCGCCGCCCGCGCCCCGTCCCGCCATCCCCACGGCAGCCTTGCCGGACGGGCGACTCCGGCCGATTTGCCGAGTAACGTGCGTTTTTCTCATGCTAGGCACGAAAATAAGTCGTTTGTCGTGCGCTAAACGCATGAAGAGAATGGCCTCCATCCCGTGCCGCGCGTGTCGCCACTCGAAGCGATCCGCCTGCATTCATCGGAGGAGTCACTTCATGCGCACCGAACGCAACTACGTGAACGGCCGTTTCGTCGCCCCGGAAAGCGACACGTTCATCGTCGTCCACAATCCCGCCACCGAAGCGCCGTTCGCACGCGTGCCGGCCGCGACGCCGGCCGACGCACGCGCCGCCGTCGACGCCGCGGCGGCCGCACAGAAGGCATGGCGCAAGCTGCCGAGCGCCGAGCGCGCCACCTACCTGCACCGCTTCGCCGACGCGCTGACCGCACGCGCATCCGAAATCGGCGCGGCGCTCGCGCAGGAATCCGGCAAGAGCGTCGAGGACGCGTCGAACGAAGCCGTCTACGCGGGCCAGATCACGCGCTACCACGCCGAGTGGGCGCGCCGGATCGAGGGCGAGATCATCCCGAGCGACACGCCCGACGAGAACCTGTTCCTGCAGCGCGAGCCGATCGGCGTCGTCGCGTGCCTGATCCCGTTCAACTACCCGGTCTACACGCTGCTGCGCAAGGTCGCGCCCGCGCTGATCGCCGGCAACACCGTGGTCGTGCGGCCGAGCAACCACACGCCGGTGTCCGCGTTCGAGATCGCCAAGGCCGCCGACGATGCCGGCTTCCCGCCGGGCGTCGTCAACATCCTGACGATGGACCACGCGACGGCCGAAGCGCTGTGCACGCATCCGGCCGTCGGGATGATCACGCTGACCGGCAGCGTGAACGCGGGCCGCAAGGTGCTCGACTACTGCAAGGCGAACATCGCGAAACCGTCGCTCGAACTCGGCGGCAAGACGCCCGCGATCATCGAGCCCGACGCCGACCTCGAACGCGCGGCCGCGGCACTCGTCGCATCGAAGACGACCCATTGCGGCCAGCTCTGCACGGCGATCGAACGCGTGTACGTGCACGACAGCGTGCACGACCGCTTCGTCGCGCTGCTGAAGGAGAAGATGGCGGCCGTGCGCATCGGCGACCGTGCGGAAGACGCTTCGCGAATGGGCCCGCTCGTCAGCGCATCGGCGCGCGCGCACATTCACGAGATGGTCGAACGCGCGATCGCAGCCGGCGCGACGCTCGAAACCGGCGGTGCGATTCCGGCCGGCCCCGGCTTCTTCTACCCGGCCACGCTGCTCACCGGCGTGCGGCAGGACATGGAGATCGTGCAGGAGGAAACCTTCGGCCCGATCATGCCCGTGCTGCGCTACACGACGATCGATGAAGCGATCGCGCTGGCGAACGACCACCAGTTCGGCCTGTCGTCGGTGCTCTACACCGAGCGCTACCGCACCGCGATGACCGTTGCGAACGCGATAGAAGCCGGCGAGCTGTACGTGAACCGCACGCCGGCCGACCCTTACCAGGGCTTCCACGCCGGCTGGAAGCGCTCGGGCCTCGGCGGCGACGACGGCAAGCACGGCATGCTCGAATTCACGCAGACGCGCCTCGTCGTCATGAAGTACTGACGCCGTCACGCCGACGCACCGCTTCCGGCGCGCGCATCCAGACACCACGCCGCGCGCGCCGCCCCTGACCCAACCCGAACATAAAAAATCTGCAGGCCTCCGTATCACGGGCGCCTGATGGAGGAAGACATCATGCCGACCCAACCGTCGACACCCACCGCGTCGCTCGCGTTGCAAAACGAAGCGCTCGACGCACACGCGTCGCAGCATGCCCGCGCGCAACGCTACCTGCAACTGCTGCTGCTCGTGATCGCCGCGGGCGCGATCTACCCGATGCTGTATCTGCGGCAGGTGTACCAGCCGACGATGCTGCAGTTCTTCCATATCGACGACGTTCAGCTCGGCTACCTGTATTCGTCGCTCGGCACGATCTTTCTCGTCAGCTATCTGCCGAGTGGCTGGCTGGCCGACCGCCTGTCGCCGCGCTGGCTGATCTGCTTCTCGCTGCTCGCGACGGGCGCGCTCGGGCTCGTCTACGCGACCGGGCCGTCGTTCGACATGCTGGTGCTGATCTTCGGCGGCTGGGGGCTGACCACCGGCCTCACGTTCTGGGCCGCCGTGATCAAGCGCGTGAACATGATCGCCGGCCCCGACGAACAGGGCCGCTTCTTCGGCCTGCTCGACGGCGGCCGCGGCCTCGTCGAGGCGCTGCTCGCGACGATCGCCATCACGCTGTTCGCGTACGTGACACAGGCGCGCGGCGGCACCGATGCGGCCGGCTTCAGGCTCGTCGTCCACCTGTACGCGTTCTTCTGCATCGCGCTCGGCGTGCTGCTCGCGCTGGTGAAGGATCCGTCGAACACCGGCGACCGTGCAGCGGCCGCGAAGCGCACCAAGGGCAGCGTGCTGGCCGACCTGAAGACGCTCGCGGCCATTCCCGAACTGTGGCTCGTCGCGGCAATCGTGTTCTGCGGCTACCAGGTGTTCTGGGCGACCTACAGCTTCTCCGCGTACCTGCACGAAGGCAATTTCGGACTGACCGCGACGGCGGCCGGCTTCATCACGACGCTCAAGCTGTGGATGCGCCCCGTCGGCGGCATCGGCGGCGGCTTCCTCGGCGACCGCGTATCGAAGGTGTCCGTGCTGTTCTGGGCGCTGGTGCTCGCCGCGCTGTCGCTGGTCGGGCTGATCGCAGCCCCGCCGCACAGCCCGCAGGCGATGCTCGTCGTGCTCGTGCTGTTCATCGGCATCCTCACCTACGCGATCCGCGGCCTGTACTGGTCACTGCTCGACGACTGCAAGGTGCCGACCCATTGCGCGGGCCTCGCGATCGGCCTGATCTCGGTGCTCGGCTATTCGCCCGACGTGTTCGTGCCGCTGATCAACGGCTACGTGACGCAGGCCTGGCCGGGCGCGCACGGCTACCAGCTCTATTTCGGCTATATCGCGGCCATCGCGCTCTGCGGCGCAGGCGCCGCCGCATTCCTCAAGTACCGCCTCAACCGCATCCAGGAGTCCGCATGAAGATCGTCTCGCTCGAAACCCATATCGTCGCCGTGCCGCCGCCGCATGTCGGCGGGATGTACTGGATCTTCGTGAAGCTGAAGACGGACGACGGCATCGAAGGCGTCGGCGAGATCTATTCGGCGACGTTCGGCCCGAAGGCGATGGCGCCGATCATCGACGACGTGTTCGAACGCCATCTGCTGAACCGCGACCCGCATCACGTCGAACGGCTGTTCCGCCAGGCGTATTCGAGCGGCTTCACGCAGCGGCCCGATCTCACGATGATGGGTGTCGTCAGCGGCCTCGAGATGGCGTGCTGGGACATCATCGGCAAGGCTGCGGCCAAGCCCGTGTACGAACTGCTCGGCGGCAGGATCCACGAGCGGCTGCGCTCGTACACGTACCTGTACCCGAAGAACGCGAAGGGCGAATACGACTACGACGATCCCGATCTCGCGGCCGAATGCGCGGCCGAGAACGTGAAGCTCGGCTTCACGGCCGTCAAGTTCGACCCGGCCGGCCCGTATACGGCTTACTCGGGCCACCAGTTGTCGCTCGAAGTGCTCGACCGTTGCGAACTGTTCTGCCGCCGCGTGCGCGAAGCCGTCGGCAGCAAGGCCGACCTGCTGTTCGGCACGCACGGCCAGATGGTGCCGTCGTCGGCGATCCGGCTCGCGAAGCGGCTCGAGAAATACGACCCGCTGTGGTTCGAGGAGCCGGTGCCTCCCGGCCAGGAAGAAGCGATCGCGCAAGTCGCGAAGCACACGTCGATTCCGATCGCGACCGGCGAGCGCCTGACGACCAAGTACGAATTCCACAAGCTGCTGCAGGCGGGCGGCGCGTCGATCCTGCAATTGAACGTCGCGCGCGTGGGCGGCCTGCTCGAAGCGAAGAAGATCGCGACGCTCGCCGAAGTGCACTACGCGCAGATCGCGCCGCACCTGTACAACGGCCCCGTGGGCGCGGCCGCGAGCATCCAGCTCGCGACGTGCACGCCGAACTTCCTGATCCAGGAAAGCATCATGACGTGGGGCGGTTTCCACGCGGAAGTCGTGAAGACGCCGATCCGCTGGGAAGACGGCTACATCATCCCGTCGAACGAACCGGGCCTCGGCATCGAGCTCGACATGGACGTCGTGAAGCGCCATACGCCGTACACGGGCGAACGGCTTCACCTGCAGATGGGCGAACACCCCGTCGACGTAAAGGATCTCGCCCCCGCGAAGGGCTGAGCGCAAAGGACACACATGAGCTACGACTACATCATCGTCGGCGCGGGCTCGGCCGGCTGCATCCTCGCGAACCGCCTGAGCGAATCGGGCCGGCACTCGGTGCTGCTGCTCGAAGCGGGCGAACGCGACGCGTCGTTCTGGTTCAAGGTGCCGGTCGGCTTCACGAAGACCTACTACAACCGCCGCTACAACTGGATGTACTACAGCGAGCCCGAGGCGCAGCTCGCCGAGCGCAAGCTGTACTGCCCGCGCGGCAAGGTGGTCGGCGGGTCGGGCTCGATCAACGCGATGGTCTACGTGCGCGGCCAGCGCAGCGACTACGACGACTGGGCGAACGCCGGCAACCCGGGCTGGGCGTACGACGACGTGCTGCCGTATTTCCGCAAGCTCGAAACCCACGCGGCAGGCGTGACCGATCCGCAACATCATGGCTCGACCGGCCCGATCCACATCACGTCGATGAAGGCCGACGTGCATCCGATCGTCCACGAGTTCCTGAAGGGCTGCGGCCAGCTGAACCTGCCGCGCACCGACGATTTCAACGGCGCGCAGTTCGAAGGTGCCGGCATCTACGACCTGAACACGAAGCACGGCGAACGTTGCTCGAGCAGCTTCGCGTACCTGCGTCCCGCGCTGGGCCGTTCGAACCTCACGCTGCGCTCGGGCGTGCTCGTGCGGCGCGTGACGTTCGACGGCACGCGTGCGACCGGCGTGGTGGTCGCGGGCGAGCACGGCGACGAAACGCTCGTGGCCACGCGCGAGGTGATCCTCTCGGCCGGCGCGGTCGATACGCCGAAGCTGCTGCAACTGTCGGGCGTCGGCGATCCGTCGCTGCTCGCGCGCCGGCGCGTACCGCTCGTGCACGCGCTGCCGGCCGTCGGCCGCAACCTGCAGGACCACCTGTGCGTGAGCTTCTACTTCAAGGCGAACCGGCCGACGCTGAACGACGAGATGGGGACGCTCATCGGCAAGATGAAGATCGGCTTGCGCTACCTGCTGACCAAGCGCGGCCCGCTCGCGATGAGCGTGAACCAGGCGGGCGGCTTCTTCCGCGGCACGGACGCAACGCCGGAGCCGAACATCCAGCTCTACTTCAACCCGTTGTCGTACCGGATCCCGAAGAGCGACCGCGCAAGCATCAAGCCCGAGCCTTATTCTGGTTTCCTGATCGCGTTCAACCCGTGCCGGCCGACGAGCCGCGGCACGATCGAGATCGCGTCGAACCGCGCGGAAGATGCCGCGAAGATCCACATCAACGCGCTGACCACGCAAAAGGATCTCGACGAAGCCGTGCAGGGCAGCAAGGTGATCCGTGCGCTGATGCGTGCGCCGGCGCTGAAGTCGATGACCGTCGAGGAGATCTCGCCGGGGCCGCAGGTCGATTCCGACGAAGCCATGCTGCAGTATTTCCGCGAGCAGTCGGGTTCGATCTACCACCTGTGCGGCTCGTGCGCGATGGGGCCGGACGCGGCGACGTCGGTGGTCGATGCGTCGCTGCGCGTGCACGGGCTGCAGGCGCTGCGGATCGTCGATGCGTCGGTGTTCCCGAACATCACGTCGGGCAACATCAACGCGCCGACGATGATGGTCGCGGAGAAAGGCGCGGACCTGATTCTGGCCGACGCGCAACGCACGGAAACCGCCGGCGCGCCGACGCCCACCCGCGAAACCGTCCCGCACTGACGCGCCGCCGCCCCCTCCTGCATCGTCCGATCGGGACACCGCCCGCCGGCACACGGGAAAACACTGCCATGAACGCGCCCGCGGCCCGTGTGCACAGGCTCGAAACGTGCATTCGGTTCTGACGAAAGTCCCCGAGAAACGGGTGGCTCGCGTGCGACGTGATGCGCGTTCGGCAAACGCGCAGCGTGACGCGAAGCGAAGCGATCCAGGGCAACGCACGCGCCGGCCTGCCGGCGGTGTGCCCCGGGGGGGAACCGCAGGCCCGATGGGGGAGACGCGCCGTGAAACGCATGCCATTTCGCTGCATCCGTGCCATCACGTATGCAAGCGTGCTGCTCTTTCAGGCCCAGGCGCAGGCGCAGTCGCTGGACGCCCAGTCGACCCAGGAGAACATTTCCGCGCTGCGTCACGAAGTCGATCGTCATCTGCAGGAACTGAGCGCGCTCAAGCGCAAACTGGCCGATGAAGAAGCCCATCTTTCGCGCCTGAGCCGGGCGCTGGACGACCGCGAACTCGCGTCCCGACGCGGCGCGGGTACCGGCCCCGGCGATGCCGGCGGCTCCGGCGACGCGGCGCCGTCGGCCGATACCGGCGCCCCGGGCGGCGCACCCGGCACGGCCGGCAACGTGCAATCGGCGGCCGGGCCCGCCGCGCCGCCGAGCCAGCCGATCGGCCAGGCGCCGGTGGCGGAAACCGCCCCGCCGCCCGTCGCGCCGATCTTCGATCAGCCCGGCGTGCTGACGCCGAAGCACAAGTTCGTCGTCGAGCCGTCGTTCCAGTTCAACTATTCGTCGTCGAACCGCGTCGCACTCGTCGGCTACACGATCATCCCCGCGCTGCTGATCGGCCTGGTCGACGTGCGGGAAGTCAAGACGACCACGCTGACCGGCGCGGTCGCGGTGCGCTACGGGATCACCAACCGGATGGAAGTCGAAGTCCGCGTCCCCTACGTGTACTCGACGAACGACACGATCAGCCGCGAGATCTTCACCGGTTCCGCCCAGGACAACGCGTTCAACAGCCACGGCAAAGGCCTCGGCGACGTCGAAATGACGCTGCGCTACCAGTTCAATACCGGCGGCCCCGACAAGTTCTATTACATCGGCTGGCTGCGCTTCAAGACCGCCACCGGCAAGAGCCCGTTCGACGTCGTCACCGACTGCGTCACGCGCTGCGTCGGCAATGCCACCGGCACCGGCCTGCCGCTCGAGCAGCCGACGGGCTCGGGCTTCTACGCGATCCAGCCGGGCCTCACCTGGCTCTTTCCGTCCGACCCGGTGGTGTTCTTCGGCAACTTGAGCTATCTGCACAGCTTCAGCCGCGACAATCTCAGCCTCACGATTCGCGACGGGCAGAAGGATTTCATCGGAAAATTGCAGCCCGGCGACATCTGGGGTTTCAACATCGGCATGGGCCTCGCGCTGAACGAGAAAGCATCGGTGAGCCTCGGCTACGACCAAAGCATCGTGCTGCCCACGAAACAGAACGGCCAGACGATTCCAAGCTCGGTGCGCGTGATCCTCGGTTCACTGCTCGTCGGCTACTCGTACCGGCTGTCGCCGAAGACCACGCTGAATCTTTCGATCGGCGCCGGCCTCACGCGCGACACGCCGGACGTGGTCATGACGCTGCGCGTGCCGATTGCATTCTGATCGCCGACATGCGCCGACATGCGCCGACATGCGCCGCAGCGGGCTGCACGACGCACGCCGGCACCCGCGTGCCATTACCCGCTCATCCGCCGGTCATCGACCGCTCACCGATCCTCATCGTCCCGGCAACGCGCCGAGCAGCGCATTGTTCAGCGTCGACATCACGTTCAGGTTCTTGAACGTCGCCAGTGTGTTGACGGTCGTGTTGATCGTCGTCAGCGCCTGGATCTGCTGGTTGTTCAACGTGTTCTGGATCACCGCGCCGGTCAGCGCCGGCAGCGCGGCGGGCTGCGCGGCGTTGCCGGCGCCCACCTGGATCAACGCGCCCGCGTTCGCGGCCGCCAGCGCCTGCGCCTGTTGCGCGGTGATATGACTGATGTCCGGGATGTTGAAGCTGGTCGTCGTGACCAGCGTGCCGTCCACGAACGCGACACGCGACACGCCGAACGAAATCTTCAGGCCGCTCGGCATGTCGAAGCCGCCGCGCATCGCATCGAGGCGCGTGTCGCTGAGCGCGATCGCGCCGGTTGCCGCCCAGTTTCGTCGTGGCGCGCCGCCCGGCTCCGGCTCGGAGGCCGGCGGCCCGGCGGCCGCGCACGCCGCCATCGCGAGCGGCCCGGCACGCAGGATCGGCGTGCCCTCGGCCCCCGACTCTGCAGGCGCCGTATCGACGCCCGCGTTCGCGGCAGCTGCCGGCACGACGCTGCTCGCCTGCGCGACAGGCTCGACAATCGCGGTCGGCGCGCCGTCCTGCAGCGCCGCCGCACTCACGGACGTCGCCCCGCCGCACACCATCGCGGCGATGCCGGCGATCCTCCTGGTCTCGGATCTCATGACGATCCTCAATAGTCGCTCGGGCCGTGCTTCGGCATCACGACGTTGTACAGGCCGTCGCGGGCGATGCCGGTGTAGAGCGGCGCGCTGGGCGCGACGCGCCAGTCACGCGGATCGTTGAACACCGCCCGCTCGGGCCGGTTGTGGATCACGAAAATCACATGGTCTTCCCACATCTGCTCGAAACTCGCCAGCGACATCGGCCGCGTGCCGGTGGCCGGATCGCCGACGAGCACACGCCCGTCACGCAGCCCCTTCACGACCACGAAATGGTGATAGCCGTGCTCGGTGATCAACACGATCGCCGGCGTGTGCGTCCTGGCAAGCGTCTGCAACGGCAACTCGAAGCCGTCCGCGACGAAGCCGTGCGCTTCGAGAAAACGACGGATGTCGAGCAGCGAGAAGCCCTGCTGGCGGATCTTCTCCTGATTGCCGTTCTCCCACATCTGGGCGAAGGCGGTCTGCTCGGTCATCGGATAGTCATACTGATAATTC
This sequence comes from Burkholderia sp. 4NA327C6, assembly GCF_005502655.1. NCBI lineage: Bacteria > Pseudomonadati > Pseudomonadota > Betaproteobacteria > Burkholderiales > Burkholderiaceae > Burkholderia > Burkholderia sp. 4NA327C6. The sequence goes on from NZ_SCNZ01000050.1 coordinate 18,906, forward strand.
AGCAGCGTCGCGACGGCGGCCGACCCGCAGCTGAAATCGTACTGCTGCTTGACGGTGCGCTTGAATCGCGCTTCCTTGAGACTCGTGACGTGCATCGCATAACCGGCGCCCGCCGGATCGACGACCGTCATCTCGTCCGCCGATGCAGGCGGCCCGGATAGCGCGTACGCGAGCGCCACGATGCTCGCGGCGGCAAGCTGTCTCATCGCTCAATTCCCGAAGCGCACGTTGAGCACCGTCGCGTTCTGAATCAGCACGTTCGCGCCGGTATTCTGGATGACCGTCGGCAGACCGCTCGCATTGGCGAACGAGCCGTCGGTGATCGAATTCGAGCCGGTCGACACCCGGTTCGCGACGTTGTCGGCCACCGTGCCGGTCAGATAGTTCTGGCCGATCAGCGCGTCGCCGCCCCGATGCTCGTCGAGCTGGTCGGGCGTCATCGCGACGCCGAAGCTGGCCGCTTGCGCGGCCGCGGCCGGATCGGCCTGATCCGCACGTGCGGCGGGTGGGGAAGGGGCAGCGCCCGGCGCAACGCCGGCGGCCGACTCCACCGCAACGGTTCGCGCCTCGTCAGCCATGGCATGGGCCGTCAGGCCCGGCAGCAGCGCTGCGGGCAATATCACCTGCGAAAGTGCCGTTCGGATTCGCATGGCTGTCTCCTTGGTCCCTGCGCGAGCCGGCACGAACCGGCCGCACGGGGAGCGGAATCCGCGTGATCGTCGATCGACGTAAATCGGCCCGGCCTGCGCCGACGAGAGCGAGACGGCCATTCGGCCATCCCGCCCTTGCCGGCGCGCCAGTCCCTTGGCGATGGAATGCGAGCCGCGGGTTCGCCTGCGCCCGCGTCGACGCATCCGGCTCGCCGGGACCAACCGGCCGTTCTAACGTCCTACCGACAGGTTCGCCTGCACGGTCACGGCCTGCTGGACGAGCGACGCCATGCCGCTGTTCTGGTTGGCGACCATGATGCCCGCCGCGGTCTGGCCAACGCTCGCCATTGCGTTGGACATGTTGAATGTCCCCGCATTGACCGTATTGGCTCCGCCTGCGCCACCCGCGCCGCCGACCGCGCCGTTACCGACGCCGCCGTTGCCCGTGCCGCCTGCGCCGCCCGCGCCGCCCATCGCGCCCACCGCGCCGCTACCCGCGGTAGCGCCGCCGTTGCTGGCCGTCGTCGTCGCGCCACCGTTCGTCGCGCCGCCGCCCGTGCCCGCGCCGCCGGCTCCACCGTTGCCCGCCGCGGCCGTCGCCGCGCCGCCGGTGCCGCCCGCGGCCGCACCGCTGCCGCCGGTACCCGAGCCCGATCCGCCCGAAGCCGTCGACGTACCCGCCGACCCTGCGCCACCCGTGCCGCTACCCGAACCGCTGCCGGTGCCCGTGCCCGTACCGGTGCCGCTGCCGGCCGATGCCGACGCGCTTCCGCTGCCATGATTCCTGGCCCACGCGGAACCTGCACCGGCCGTGCCCGTGCCGCCGCCCCAGCCTGTGCCGGCGCCCGTGCCGGAGCCGCCTACGCCGACCGAAGCCGCGATGGCGCCGCCGCCCTTGCCGGAGCCATAGCCGCCGCTCGCCGTGGCATTGCCGCCGGTCCCGCCGCTGGCGTCAGGCGAACCGCCGGTTCCGCCGCCGCCGCCGTTGCCGGTGCCGGCCGTCGCGCTGCCGTTGCTTGCGTTGCCGGCCGTGGCGCTGCCGTTATGCGCGCTGCCGCCTTTCCCGCCGCCGCCGCCCGCGCCGCCGCTGCCGCCGTTACCGCCCGCGCCGCCGTAGCCGTAGCCGTTGCCGCCCTTGCCACCGCTTCCGCCGGCCGCGCTGCCCGAATTGGTCGCGTTGTTGCCGATGCCCCAGACCTGGACATTGCTCACGTACCCGTCGAGTTTGCTGATTGCGACGATCTTGGTGCTGTTGTAGGAATCCTGATAGACGCTCGCGCCAGGCGAGACTTCATTTGCATTGGACCCGGTGGTGCTGGTCTGGCTTGAGCTGACCGCGTTGCTGAGCGTGTTCGATCCGTCATCCGCTGTCTGGCTGCACGTCGAACTGGCATTGCTACTGCATGGATTCGCCATCGCGTAGCCGCTGCATCCCAGGGCGAGAAGCGCAGCGGACGCCAATAAAGTCTTACGCATGAAATCCTCCTGAAGTAACGAGGAACGGCTTGGCCGACCGCACCAATCCGGACGACATCACGCATCGGCGATGCCACGCCTCCGAGCGGCCCGAATACAAAGAGACCGTGGGATTTTTCACGCGACATGGCCTGCCCCGCGCGACGCCGGCACGCGATTCATGTTTCAACGCTGAAACGTGCCGATCGGCACGATACCGTGGCGTCCGCGATGCGCAGAGGCCTTTCCCGTTTGCATTCAAGGGCTTGCCGATCAGGCCAGCGCGGGCACGGCAAATGCGCCATGTTTCATTTTTGAGATTGCCGTCGGGGCGGATTCAGGCATGTCTGCCGCGCCGGATATTCGAGCTCGATCGCAAACCCGCGCACCGCCAGGGGCGCGCGCGAATTCGTTCCGGCAAGGCGTTAAAAACCCGGATAAAGCGCCATTCGGAAATGTTTCGAATGTGATAGGTCGCTTTTTCTTCGGCGCCCGTCCGCGGCGAGCGCCGGCACGCGCGGATCGGGTGATCGACAGGTACGAGGATTTCGGCCGGCGGACGCGATGGAATGGCGACGTAGAACCTTCTCGCTACTCGTCCGCCGGACGAGACAGGATGTCGCCGCCGATCGCGGAAGGAGAACGCGATAACCGCTCATCTCGGGCAACCCGGCCTGCCACGCGGCCTCGCCGGGTGGCTCTTCAGCAGCATCATTCGCCGCTACAACCGGGCGGAAAATGTGTGGACGCTGTCGCTGCTCGCGATCGGCGAAGGTGAGCGGGCGCTCGAAGTCGGGTTCGGCCCCGGCGATGCGATCAGGCTCGCCGCTGAAGCCGCACCATCCTGCCGCATCGCGGGCGTCGCTCATTCCGCGACCATGCGGCCGCCGCAATGGAGCCGAAATTCCGGTTGGTGCCGGTTCTGTTGGACTACTGATTACGGATCTGCGCTCGATGAGTGTGACGAAACCGCCGCGTGTCCGCGAGGCTCGCGGCGGTTTTTTCGTGGACGATCACGTGTCATCGCCGTCGCGCCGAAAAAAACACGCCACCCGTCGCGGCGTGCCTTTCTTCATACGTCCTCCCCGGCTTCCCGCCCGTGCGGCCTCGTCAGTTCACGCTCGACCGCTTCTCCACGAACCGCCGGACATAATCATCCGCCGGCCGCGACAGGATATCGTCGGGCGTCCCGACCTGCACGAGCGTGCCGTCGCGCAAAATCGCGATCCGGTCACCGATCCGCAGCGCTTCGTCGAGATCGTGCGTGATGAACACGATCGTCTTCGCGAGCGTCGCCTGCAGCTCGAGCAACTGATCCTGCATCTCGGTACGGATCAGCGGATCGAGCGCGGAAAACGCCTCGTCCATCAGCAGCACGTCGGTATCGGCCGCCAGCGCGCGCGCCAGCCCGACACGCTGCCGCATCCCGCCCGACAACTCGTCCGGATAGTGATCGCCATAGCCGTCGAGCCCGACCTTCGTCAGCCAGTTGCGCGCGGCCTCGGCCGCATCGTGCCGCTTCTCGCCGCGCGTGCGCAGCGCATACGCGGCGTTGTCGAGCACGGTCTGGTGCGGCAGCAGCCCGAAGTTCTGGAACACCATGCTGACCTTAAAGCGGCGCAGCTCGCGCAGCCCGTGCGCGTCGAGCTTGATCACGTCGCTGCCGTCGATCACGATCTCGCCGGCCGTCGGCTCGATCAGCCGGTTGAAATGCCGCACGAGCGTCGATTTCCCGGAACCCGACAGCCCCATGATCACGAAGATCTCGCCCGACTCGATGCCGAGGCTCACGTCGTTGAGCCCGACGTTGCAGCCCGTTTCGGCCAGCACGTCGGCCTTGCGCTTGCCCGAGCGCAGCAGGTCGAGCACGCGTGCATGCGCAGCCTGCGGCCCGAACAGCTTGTACACGTGTTTGACGTCGATGGTCGCCATGTCTGTCTCCGTTCCTAAGCCCGCGACGACTGCGTCGCCTGATTCGAATCGACGCCCGCCGACTGCGCCTTGCGCGGCAGCCGGTACGGCACGCGCGACGCACCCTTCTGCCGGCGCTGCTGCGCGAGCCGCCGCCGGGCGCGGCGTTCCTGGCCGAAGCCCTGGCTGATCCGGTCGATCACGATCGCAAGGATCACGATCGCGAGGCCGGCCTGCGTGCCCTTGCCGACGTCGAGCGTCTGGATGCCCGCGAGCACGTCCTCGCCGAGCCCGCGCGAGCCGATCATCGACGCGATCACGACCATCGACAGCGCCATCATCGTCGTCTGGTTGATGCCGGCCATGATGCTCGGCCGCGCGAGCGGCAACTGCACGTTCACGAGCAGTTGCCAGCGCGTCGTGCCGAACGCGCGCGCGGCTTCAGTCACGTCCGGATCGACCTGGCGGATGCCGAGATCGGTCAGGCGGATCAGCGGCGGCAGCGCGTAGATGATCGTCGCGAGGATCGCGGGCACCTTGCCGAGGCCGAACAGCATCAGCACCGGGATCAGGTACACGAAGCTCGGCAGCGTCTGCATCACGTCGAGCACGGGCAGCAGCATCCGGCGCAGCCACGCGCTACGCGATGCGAGGATGCCGACCGGCACGCCGATCGCGACCGACAGCACCGTCGAGACGAGCATCAGCGCGAGCGTCTGCATCAGCTTGTCCCACAGGCCGAAGCAGCCGATCGCGTAGAGCAGCAGCATGAAGAGCACGCCGAGGCCGATGCGGCGCGTCGCATTCCACGCGATCGCGCCGACCACCAGCAGCACGAGCCACGGCGGCGCCACGCGCAGCGCGCCTTCGAGCGGCACGAGCAGGTAGCGCAGCACCAGTACGCTGAAGTGATGGAAGCCGTCGCCGTATTGCGCGACGAACGTCTCCAGCGCGCCGTTCACCCAGTCGGCGATCGACAGGTGCAGGAAGAAGCCGTTCATTTGATTCTCCGTCGCGCCGCGAAGGCGCGTGACGGCGGCGGCGGGCGCGGGCCCGCCACCGCGCGCAGGTTACGCGCCCTTCAGGCTGCCGGCGATCTTCTGCGCGACGTCGGCCGGCACCCACTGCTTCCACATGTCCTGGCGGGTCTTCAGGAACTGCGTGGCCATCGCCGCGCCGTCGATCTTCTTCGTGGTCATCTCGAGGATCGTCTGGTTCAGGAAGTCCATCGGGAAACGCACCTTGCCGAATACGCCGACGAGATCGGGGTTCGCATCGGCGAACGGCTTCGACACGCCGACCGTCAGCCGCGACACCATGTACGACGACGCGCACTGGTGCGTGCTGCTCTCGTCGCGCAACGTCTTCCAGCATGCTTCGTTATAGGCCGGCATCTTCAGCGCGGTGAACTTGTATTTCGCCATCAGCGCGGCCGGGCCCCAGTAATAGAACACGATCGGCGCGCCGCGCTGGTAGGCGGACGCGATCGCCGCGTCGAGCGCCGCGCCCGTGCCCGGATGGAAGTTCGTGTACGACTGGTCGAGCTTCAGCACGCGCAGGAGGCGCGTGTTCACGCGCTCGCAGTCCCAGCCCGTCGGGCAGTTCAGGAAGCGGCCCTTGTCCGGTTCCTCCTCGTCGGCGAACACCTGCTTGTACTTCGGCAGATCGTCGACCGACACGAGCCCCGGCGCGACCGGCTTGATGTTGCGCGCCGGATCGCCCTTCACCACGTAGTCGGGCACGAACCAGCCTTCCGTCGTGCCGCCCGGCAGCGTGTCGCCGATCAGCTTCACGGCGCCCGACGAGACGGCCTTCGCGGTGATCTCGCTGCGCCCCGTCCACTGCTCGGCCCAGATCTGCAGGTCGTTGCGCGCGAGCGCCGTTTCGGTGGCGGCCGTGCTGCCCGGCACGACGTCCGTCTTGCAGCCGTAGCCCTTCTCCATGATCTGCCGCAGCACTTCGGTCGCGAACGACCCGCTTTCCCATGTGATGCCCGCGAAATGGACCGTCTTGCCGTCGGTGCACGCGCCGCCGGCCGCGTGGGCGGCAGGCGCGGACAGGATCGCCGCGGCGGCGAGAAGGACCGTTTTCAGTCGTCGAATCTGCATGGTGGGTCGTCTCCAAATCGAATCTGTTGTTTGTGCGTCGCGGCATGCGCGGCGACCGGCGAATCGTGAACGCATCCACGTCCGGTCAGCCTGCATGTTTCCGCCGCCAATTTGTTTAGGGAAACGAGTAATTCCGATCATTGCAATCGGCAGCGCCAATCGATCTTCCGGCACACCTGCCAGGCCCGCCGGACGGGCCTTCCAGCCGATTTCCCGAGTCCGGCCACGGCCCCGCGCGGGCCATGTCGCGCCCCCGCTCGGCCGTTGCCGGACCGACGTTGAACCGCGACGCCGCACAACCCGTTTCGACTGTCGAAACGGCCTGTCGCGACCCCATTGGCGAACCCGATCCCATCCATCGAAATTACTCGCTTTCGATTCCTTGTCGGCTTGGGAAGAATGCGCGGTGTCATCGGAGGAGACACGACCCGACGCCGCCGGTTGCCGCGCCTTGCGCGACCTGGCGCCGCACGCGCTGCATCGGGTTGCCCCGGATGACGGGGCGCGCCTCGCCGGACGCGCTCACGACAACCGATACAAGCTGGATATCCCGGAGATCTCTCAATGAAAAAGACCCTGACGGCGCTCGCCGTAACGGCAACCTTCGCAGCCCCCGTGTTCGCGCAAAGCAGCGTCACGCTGTACGGCGTGATCGACGAAGGCCTGAACTACACGAACAACGTCGGCACCGGCCACGTCTACGAAATGGCGAGCGGCTACGCGCAGGGCAGCCGCTGGGGCCTGAAGGGCAGCGAGGATCTCGGCGGCGGCATGAAGGCGATCTTCCAGCTCGAGAACGGCTTCGACGTGAACACCGGCCGCCTCAACCAGGGCGGCCGCATGTTCGGCCGCCAAGCGTACGTCGGCCTGAGCCAGACGCAGTACGGCACGCTGACGTTCGGCCGCCAGTACGACTCCGTCGTCGACTATCTCGCGCCGACCACGGCCAACGGCAACTGGGGCGGCTACCTGCTCGCGCATCCGTTCGACAACGACAACACCGACAACTCGTTCCGCCTCGACAACACGGTGAAGTACGCGAGCCCGAACTTCGGCGGCTTCCAGTTCGGCGGCGCATACAGCTTCAGCAACAGCACGAACTTCTCGGACAACCGCGCGTACAGCTTCGGCGCGCAGTACCAGAACAACGGCCTGCTGATCGGCGCCGCGTACCTGCAGGCGAACCGCCCGGGCGACGGCTCGGCCGGCGCGATCACCGCGAACGACGCGAGCTACATCGCCGAGCGCATGCGCGTGTTCGGCGCGGGCATCAACTACACGTTCGGGCAGGCGACGGTCGGCTTCGCGTACACGAACTCGAACTACAAGAACCCGACCGGCAACGGCTACCTCGGCACGCCGGGCGCGATCATCGCCCCGGGCGCGACGGTCAGCGCGATCAAGTACCAGAACTTCGAGGTGAATGGTTCGTACCAGGTCACGCCGGCGTTCATGGTGGGCGCGCAGTACGTGCTGTCGCTCGAGAAGTACGACGCATCGACCGGCAACGCGAAGCCGAAGATCCACTCGGCCGGGCTGATGGCCGACTACAACCTGTCGAAGCGCACCGACGTGTACGTGCAGGCCGCGTACCAGCACATCGCCGGCGACAAGACGAACTCGATCCTCGACAACGCGTTCATCCCCGGGACCGACGCGCCGTCGTCGACGTCGAACCAGGTGGCCGTGCGCGTCGCGCTGCGCCACAAGTTCTGATGTAACCCGGTTCTCCGTTCTTCACGCGACACCCGCGCGGGTCTGCCCGAGGTGTCTTTGCCCGCCCGCAAGCGCAAGCCTGCCGGCGGGCTTTTTCATGGTTCGTCGCAACGCGTGACCGGTCGATGTCGCCGGCATCGGTAGAAAGCGTGCGCTTGTCCCGTCAACCGTGACAGGTCAACGAACGACCATCCGTCGATACACTGTGCGCTTCCGCGACGGCCGCCATCCCCACGATCCCCGATGCCTGCCGCCGCCTTCCTTGCGCACGGCACGCCGCTATCCGCCCGCACCGCGCGCTTGCCGCCCATCTCCGAGGAGTGTCACTTGAAGCCCTGGCGCCGCGCGCTGTTCACCTTCGCCGCCGGCCTCCTGGCCGCCGCGACTTCCGATGCCCACCCGATCTGCACCGTCGTCGCCGATGCCGCCACCGGCCAGGTGCTCGCGCAGCAGGGCGACTGCACGACCCGCGTCACGCCGGCGTCCACGTTCAAGGTCGCCATCAGCCTGATGGGCTTCGATGCGGGCGTCCTGAAGGACGCGCACACGCCGACGCTCGACTTCCACGCCGGCTACCCCGACTGGGGCGGCGCACCGTGGCGCGAGCCGACCGATCCGGCGCGCTGGATGAAGCTGTCGATCTTCTGGTACTCGCAGCAGGTCACGCAGGCGCTCGGGCAGGCGCGCTTCCAGCAGTACACGACCGCGTTCGGCTACGGCAACGCGGACGCGACCAGTCCGGCGGGCGAACTGAACGGCGTGATGGGCGCATGGGTCAACGCGTCGCTGCGCATCTCGCCGCTCGAACAGGTCGACTTCATGCGCAAGATCGCGAACCGGACGCTGCCCGTCAGCGCGCACGCGTACGACATGACCGAGCGCATCACGCTGATCGACACGCAGCCCGGCGGCTGGATCGTGCACGGCAAGACGGGCACCGGGTCGCCGGGGCGCAAGTACGATGCGTCGCGCGCGTACGGCTGGTTCGTCGGCTGGGCGGCGAAGGGGCCGCGCAAGGTCGCGTTCGCGACCCTGATCCAGGACGACGAGCGGCAGACGCCGAACGCCGGCCTGCGCGCACGCGATACGTTCCTGGCGACGCTGCCGGCCCTCGCCGAACCGGGCAGCCCGCAATGAGCACCTGCCCGCGCAATGCGCGGATCGACCTGCTGCGCGGCGTGTCGATCGTGCTCGTGCTGCTGCACCACTTCAACATCCCGTACTCGCTGCGCGACACGTCGCTCGCGCGCGTATTCGGCTGGGACGCGGTGCATGCCGTGGCGCGCAACGGCAACTACGGCGTGACGATGTTCTTCGTGATCTCCGGCTACCTGATCACGTCGAATGCGCGCCGCCGCTGGGGCAGCCTCGGCGCGCTCGACGTGCGTGCGTTCTATGTGTCGCGTATCGCGCGCATCGTCCCGTGCCTGCTCCTGCTGCTCGCGCTCGTCAACGGCCTTGCGGCGGCCGGCGTGCCGATCTTCCAGAACCATGAACCCGAGGGCATCGCCGTGTCGTTCTGGCTGGTGAACCTCGCGTCGCTGACGTTCTGGATGAACGTGCTGATCGGCGCGTACGGGTGGGTCAACTACGCGCTCGGCGTGCTGTGGTCGCTGTCGGTCGAAGAGGTGTTCTACCTGTCGTTTCCGCTGCTGTGCATCGCGTTGCGCCGCGATGCGCGGCTGGTCGCGTTCTGGGTGGTCATCGCCGCGATCGGGCCCGTGTACCGCTTCACGCATGCCGGCGACGAAGGCGGGTTCCTGTATGCGTACTTCGCATCGTTCGACGGGATTGCGATCGGCTGCTGCACCGCGCTGCTGGCCGAGCGCGTGAACGGGCAGCGGCTGGCCGCGCCGCTCGTGCAGTGGCTCGTCGCGGCGGCGATGGCCACGCTGTATCTGGCGTGGCCGATCGCGCAAAGCCATGTCGCCGGCGTCACCGCGATGGCGCTCGGCACGGCCGTGCTGCTGATCGGCGCGCACGTCGACGGCGAGCGCGTGCAGGGCCGCCTGCTCGCGCCGCTGGGCCGCGCCGGCAAGCTCAGCTACGAGCTGTACCTGTTCCACCTGATCGTGCTCGGCGGGCTGCGCACGTTCTGGCCGCCGTCGGCCACGCACGGCGACACGAAGCTGCTGTTGCTGATTGCATATCTGGCGTTGTCGGCGGCGCTGAGCGCGGCGATCGCGCGCGGCTATGCGACACCGCTCGACCGCTTCGTCAAGCGGATCGCATCGCGGCCTTCAGCGCGCGTGCCGGACGGCGCGCGCTTCTAGCGCGTCATCGGTTATCGCTGCGGGGCCGCCGGGAGAAGAAGAAAAAATCGGCCAGGGCCCGGCCGTATCGCTCGACGATACCGGCCGGCCTGACCGCAAGCCCCGCGTACAAAGGGTCGACATCGTCGATCAGTCGAGATAATCCGCGTATTCCTTGCGCGAATAACCGGCGAGCGTCTGCCACGGCAACGTCTCGCGCCGAGCAGCCGTCGCCGGGGTCAGCGTCAGCTTGCGCACGACGCGGCCGTCGGCGCTCCGGAATTCGACCGACAGCGGCGCCTGCAGCTTCTCGCTCCACAGGATCCGATTCACGCCGCGCGCGCCCGGGGTGTCGACCGCCTGCTCGTACCAGCGGGTGCCGGGCGTGTCGCCGCGCTTCGCCACCGCGAGCCGCTTCAACTGCGACGGCGGCGTGACGTAGTACGCGTTGTCCCACGAGCCGTCGAAGCCCGTGGTTTCGTACTCGGCCGGCGGCACGCTGACGACCGTGCGGTTCCCCGTGTCCACGTACTCGATGCGGGCCGTCTTGCCGTCGTACGTCACGTGCCGCGCGGCCGCCTGGAAGTTGAAATGCTTGTGGCCCGCGTGGGCGGCGGCCGGCTGCACCCCGGTGCGAGCCCCCGCGTCGTGATCATGGTCGTGATCGTGATCATTACCGTGACCGCCGGCCGCCGCGACGGGCAGCACGCGCTCGACCCACACGTGCGCGTCGCGCCGCACCATCCGTTCGCGATACATCGTCGTGCGCGTCACGCCATCGGCCGACACCGTGCGGCTCTCGTGCACCAGCACCGCGTCGAGATCGGCCGCTGCAAGGGCCGGCAGCGCAACCCACCCGCAAGCGAGCGCGCAAAGAAGCTGACGTTTCATCGGGCGTTCCCGTTCCTCATGCCGTCAACGGATTCAGAAACCGAACGCCGAGCGCACGAGACCGAACACCTTCGTGTTGTCGATCGTGCCCTTGAACGCCTTCGCGTCCGCGCCGTCGGCGAACAGCATCACGTCGCCGCCGCCGTGCGTCTCCGAGCCCGCGCTGCCCATCCGCACACCGACTTCCTGCAGATACGCGTCGTTCGTCGCGGTGGCCGAATCGACCGACGCGCGCACGTTCGGCCGGTTCGCGCCGTTGCCGAACACGAGCGTCGTGTAGGTGTTGCCGTCGGCGTCCTTGCTCGGCTGGCCGTCGCGATAGTTGCGGCTGATGTCGAGAATCGGGTTGCCGCGCTTCGAATAGCCGTTGATCGTCATCGTGTGGTCGTGGTCGGCCGTCACGACGATCAGCGTGTTCGACAGGTCGACCTTCGACAGCGCGACGCGGATCGCTTCGTCGAATGCCGCCGTGTCCTCCAGCGCACGCTTCGCGTTGGTGCCGTGCAGCGCGTGATCGATCCGGCCGCCTTCGACCATCAGGAAGTAGCCGTTCGAATTCTTCGACAGCACGTCGATCGCCTTCGACGTCATCTCCGCGAGGCTCGGCTGCGTCGGCCCCTCGCCCTTGCCCGCGACGCGGTCGAGTTCGTACTCGAGGTGGCTCGTCGAGCTGAAGAGGCCGACCAGCTTGCCGTTGCCGGCCTGCGCGAGCTGGTCCCTGGTCGCGACGACCGTGTAGCCCTTCGCCTTCATCTCGTTGAGCAGGTTGCGCCCGTCCGCGCGGCCGCGCTTGTTGGCCACCGGATCGAACGGTGTCCAGTGGTTGCGCCCACCGCCCATCAGCACGTCGACGCCGTCGCCGAGCGCCGCGTTGTAGCCCGCGCCGCCCGGCGCGGCCTGCGCGGCGATGTCGTACTGCGCATCGCGATGGCAGATGTGCGAATAGGTCGCGGCGGGCGTCGCGTGCGTGAGCTCGGTCGTCGTGATCGCGCCCACCGCCTTGCCGCGCGCCTTCGCGAGCTCCAGCAGCGTCGCGACCGGCTGGCCGTTGCCCGGCGCGCAGTTGTTGACCGTCTTGTTGCCGTTGGCGTCGTTGCCCGGCGCGACCGCGCGCGTGTCCGACGACATCGACAGCACTTCGTTGTTCATCTTCACGCCGGTCATGTACGCGGCCATCGACGGCGCGCTGTCGGTCGTCTGCGCGTCGTTCGAGAAAGTCTTGACGCGCGCGGTGCGGGCCAGCTTCTCCATCGTCAGTTGTCCCGACTCACCGACCTTGTAGATCCGGCTCGCCGTCACGGTCGTCGGCCCCATGCCGTCGCCGAGAAAGAAAATCACGTTCTTCGCCTGGCCGGCGGCCTGCGCCGCGCCGCATGCGAAACCGGCGACGGCCAGCGCCGCCGCGATGCACTTGATGGTCGACATCCTGTATTCCCCTGTACCCGTGTGGTCGGCGCTCAAAGCTGCACCGCGTTGCGCACCAGCTCGAAGACCTTGTTGTTCTCGATCACGCCGTGGAACGCATCCGCGCCGCGGCCGATCGCACCCAGGAACACATCGGTGCCGCCGTGCGTCTCGCTGCCCTTGTCCATGCGCACGACCGCCTCCTGGCGATAGTCGTCGGCGCCCGTCACCGCGTCGGTGAGCGCCGTGCCCGCGCGGCTGCCCTGCACGCGGTTCTCGCCGTTGCCGAAGCCGATGATCGTGTACGGCGCGCCGTCCGCATCCTTCGCGACCGAGCCGGTCTGGTAGCTGCGCAGCACGCCGAGCACGCCGGGCTTGCCCGCCTCGGTCTTGCCGGTGCGCGCCGCATAGCCGTTCAGCACCAGCGTGTGGTCGTGATCGGCCGTGACGACGATCAGCGTGTTCTTCAGGTCAGGATCGGTCTGGCGCACCTTGTCGATCGTGGCCTTGATTGCGTTGTCGAACGCCACCGTGTCCTGCAGCGCGCGCTTCGCGTTGGTGTCGTGCAGCGCGTGGTCGATCCGGCCGCCTTCGACCATCAGGAAATAGCCGTTCGGGTTCTTCTGCAGCACGTCGAGCGCGCGCGTCGCCATGTCGGCGAGGCTCGGCTCCTTGGTCGCGCCGCGATCGAGGTCGTAGCTCATGTGGCTCGACGAGAACAGGCCGACCAGCTTGCCGCCCTTCGTCGCATCGGCGGCCAGCAGGTCGTCGCGGTTCTGCGCGACCGCATAGCCCTTCGCCTTCAGCTCGTTGACGAGGTTGCGCCCGTCGGTGCGCTTGCCGCCGCCGTCCTTCGGCACGAAGAATTGCGTGCCGCCGCCGAGCACGACGTCGACGCCGTCGCCCAGCGCGCCGTTGTAGCCCGCGCCGCCCGGCACGAGCTGCGCGGCGATGTCGTTCTCGGCGTCGCGATGGCACACGTGTGCGTACGTTGCGGCGGGCGTGGCATGCGTGACGCGCGTGGTCGTCACGACACCGGTAGCCAGCCCCTTCGCCTTCGCGATCTCGAGCAGCGTCGTCGCCGATTTGCCGTTGTTCGCGCCGCAGTTGCCGGTGAGGCTCGCGGTCGGCTCGATCGCCTTCGTGTCGGGCGTCATCGAGATCACTTCGTTGTTGGTCTTGACGCCGGTCATGTACGCCGACATCGACGGCGCGCTGTCCGTCACCTGCGCATCGTTGGAATAGGTCTTCACGAACGCGGTTTCGGGCAGCGTGTCGATCGTGAGCGCGCCGTCTTCACCGACCGCATAGATGCGCGCGGCCGTCATCGTCGTGATCCCCATGCCGTCGCCGAGGAAGAAGATCACGTTGCGCGCCGCCGCCTGCACGGGGCCAGGCGCCGTGCTGGTCGGGCCGTCGTCGCTGCCGCATCCGGCCAGTGCAAAGGCGCCTGCACACAGCAGCGCCGCCAGTTTGATTCGATTCATGTCGCCCGTTCCCCCCGCCATTGACGCTTTCGAAATGAAAGGCGATGGTAGGAACCTGATGTGACGGCAATGTGAAGGGTAACTGGAAGAATGCGAAGGGATTATGAAAGTTGAAAGCGAGGCGCCACGGTCGAGCGCCCCGCGTGAAGCCGCGTCATTCCGCGTGTTCGGCGGTGACGCTGCGCACGGTCACGATGCGCGCCGGCGGTATGTTTGCCCACACGATCCGGCTGCCGCAGGCAACAAATGCCGAATCGCCGAGCGGATGACGGCCAGGCGGCCGCAGGTCGTACGTGAACTGAATCATCACGCCGTCGGCGGACAGCACGCGATGGCACTGATCGACGATCGCCGCCACGTCCTGCCGCGGCAGCGTGCGCAGCGGCAGGCACGACACGATCGCGTCCACGCGCGCATCGGGCGGCAGCAGCCGCTCGAGCTGCCGTGCGTCGCCCGATACGATCGTGATGCCGGGAAAGCGTCGCCGCAGATGCTGGACGAACGCCGGCGAACGCTCGACCACCACGAGCCGCCGCGGCGCGACGCCGCGTTCGAGCAACGCCGCGGTGATCGCGCCGGTGCCGCCGCCGAGCTCGACGACCAGCCCGTCGCCGTCCGGCACCGCATCGGCCATTTCGCGCGCCAGCTGCCGCGAACTCGGGCACAACGCGCCCACCGCGGCCGGACGGCCCACCCACTCGCGCACGAACAGTGCCGAGACACGCCACGCGTTCGGCCACATCATCGGCGGCCCTCCGGTGCTTGCGCGGTCAGCGGCGGCGTGCCGATGATCGCGCGGAACGGGGCTACGGCGACACGGGTAGGGTTCATGCGCATCCTCCTGGGCGAATCGGTCCGTCGCTTTATGCGCGACGGTCAATCGATTCTAGGAAACACAAACTTAAGCCGACGTGAAGATTGACCCTGATTTGCCTGACCAATTCGTGCCGGATCAGCTGGTGCGCGCTCGTTCAGGAGTCGATGCGCTGCTGGAAATGCGCCGGATAGCGCTCGCCGACGATCCTGATTTGCTGCAGTGCGGTCCCGATCGCGGCGAGATCGTCGGCGGTGGGCACGACCGCTCGTTCAACGCGTCGAGCGCATCAGGATGTTCGCGAACGGCAAGCCTTCGTCGTCCTCGTCGCGCCGCGAAATTTCGTCGAAGCCGAGCCGTGCATAGAACGCGCGGGCGCCGAGATTGTCGGCATACACCTCCAGATCGAGCGCGCCCTTGAGCGCGAGCGCATGCTCGACCAGCGCGCGGCCGATCCCGTGGCCGTGCATGGCCGGCGCGACGAACAAGCCGCCGATCGAACCATCGAGCAGGCCGATGAAACCGACCGGCTCGCCAGCCCGACACGCGACCCATGTTTCCGCCTTGGGCAGATAAACCGCTTCGATCAGCGCGCGCTGCTCGCGCAGCCGCGCCTCGCCGAGAAACGCATGCGCGAGCAGCGACGCATCGAACCAGATGGCCGACAGCGTGTGCAGGTCGGATGCCTCGTAGGCGCGAATTTCGATTGCCATGTTTGGGGTGTTGTTCAATGCGTGCTGCGCAGACGAATGCACCCCGGTGCGTTCGTCGATGCGTTGTGCCGCGCGCGCTGCCCGACGCACCGCGCGCGGCACCGCATTACCGCAGGTTGGTTCTCGCGAGCTCGACGATCTCGTCGCCGCGCCCGCTGAGGATCGCGCGCAGCATGAACAGGCTGAAGCCCTTCGCATGCGCGAGTTCGATCTTCGGCGGCATCGCGAGCTCGTACTTCGACGTGACGACGTCGACGACGGCCGGCCCGTCATGCGCGAACGCCATGCGCAGCGCTTCTTCGACGTTCTCCGAATGCTCGACCCGCACGCTGAAGATGCCCGCGCCCTTCGCGATCGCCGCGAAGTCGGTCGGGCTCAGGTCGACGTTCGTGTCGAGATAGCCGGCCGCCTTCAGCTCCATCGACACGAAGCCGAGCAGACTGTTGTTGTACACGACGATCTTGATCGGCAGCTTGAGCTGGCGCGCGGTCAGCAGATCGCCGAGCAGCATCGACAGCCCGCCGTCGCCGGACAGCGACACCACCTGCCGCCCCGGATGCGCGCCCTGCGCGCCGAGCGCCTGCGGCATCGCGTTCGCCATCGACCCGTGATTGAACGAGCCGTGCAGCTGGCGCTTGCCGTTCATCGTCAGGTAGCGCGCGGCCCACAGCGTGGGCGTGCCGACGTCGGCCGTGAAGATCGCGTCTTCCGCCGCGACTTCGTCGACGATCTTCGTCAGGTATTGCGGATGAATCGCACGCCCCGGCGGCTCGGCCACCGCGAGATCGTCGAGCCCCTTGCGCGCCGCCGCGTAGTGCTTCAGCGCGTTCTCGAGGAAGCGCCGCTGCGTCTTGCGCGTGAGGCGCGGCAGCAGCGCCGCGATCGTTTCCTTCACGGTGCCAACGAGGCCGAGCGCAAGCGGCGCGCGATGGCCGAGCTGCGAACCCTTCCAGTCGATCTGCGCGACCTTCGCGTTCGACGGATAGAACGGCCGGTACGGGAAATCCGTGCCGAGCATCAGCAGCGTGTCGCACGATTCCATCGCGTGATAACCCGAGCTGAAGCCGATCAGCCCCGTCATCCCGACGTCGAACGGGTTGTCCCATTCGACGAACTGCTTGCCGCGCAGCGCATGCACGACCGGCGCGCCGAGCGTGTCGGCCAGCGCGACCACCTCGTCGTGCGCGCCCTGCGTGCCGCTGCCGCACAGCAGCGTGACCGCGTCGGATGCGTTGAGCAGCGCCGCGAGCCGGTCGAGATCGGCGTCGGCCGGCAGGATCGACGGCGGCGCCGATTCGCTCCACGCCGGCAGCTCGTCCGGGCCGTCGCCGAGTGCGATGTCGCCCGGCAGCACGATCACCGCGACGCCGCGCTCCTCGATCGCGGTGCGCATCGCGCGCGCGAGCACGCGCGGGAACTGCGATGCGTTCGTCACGAGTTCGGCGAAGTGGCTGCACTCGCGGAACAGCTCCTGCGGATGGGTTTCCTGGAAGTAGCCGAGGCCGATCTCGGTCGACGGAATGTGCGCGGCGATCGCGAGCACCGGCTGGTGATTGCGATGGCAGTCGTACAACCCGTTGATCAGGTGCAGGTTGCCGGGGCCGCAGCTGCCCGCGCACACCGCGAGCCGCCCGGTCGACGCGGCATCCGCGCCGGCCGCGAACGCGGCGCTTTCCTCGTGCCGCGTATGCATCCAGCGGATCGAGCCGATCTGGCCCAGGCTGAACGACAGGCCGTTCAGGCTGTCGCCCGTCACGCCCCAGATGCGCTCGACGCCTGCTGCCGCCAGCGTCTTCGCCAGATATTCCGCCATCGTCTGTTTTGCCATGCTGCCCTCGCTCGTTGATGGGTCGTCACACGAAAGAATCGGCCGCGGTGCCCGCCTTCGCCACCGAACGAACGAGCATACGCGATCGTTTCGCGACGCGTCGTGAAGGTGCAACGCGCTTGCGTGCGTGTCGTTCGGTCCCTTTCGGCGGTGTCGGGCGACTGTCGCCGTTTCATCGGCAAACAGACGGATTGACGGGCACGCCCGGCGCCGCTCCGGCGTGCCTTCGTCGAATACGCACGCCTACAACGGCAGCGCATGCGTCGAAAGAATCTCCTTGAGCACCATGAACGAGCGCACCTGCCGCACCCCCGGCAGGTACAGCAGCTGTTCGGCGTGCAACCGGTTGAAGCTGTCGTTGTCTCGCGTGCGCACCAGCATGAAGTAGTCGAACTCCCCGGTCACGACGTGACACTCGACGCATCCCGACACTTTCTGCGCGGCCTTCTCGAATGCCGCGAACGCTTCGGGCGTCGAGCGATCCAGCACGAAGCCGATCACGACCAGCATCCCCGCGCCGAGCGGCTTCGGGTCGAGCAACGCGACGATGCCGCGGATCAGCCCCATTTCCTTCAACCGCTCGACGCGCCGCAGGCACGCCGGTGCGCTCAGCTTCACCTTCGCCGCGAGGCTCACGTTGGAGATCGACGCGTCCTGCTGCAGTTGCCGCAGGATCGCGCGGTCGATGCGATCGAGCGCCGATGCGGCGTCGGCCGGCGATGCGCGGCCTCGCTCTAATTTCATTGCGTCATTCTCCTGTTCAACGATTCCAAATTGCTTATCGCGTGCTCATAGCGTCGATAACGTAGGCCGACGCAATTGATTTCGCAAGCTCATTTCTCCCGCTTCTGCCTATCATTTTTCTCGTCGGAACACGGCCGGCCAGCCGCCCCCGAACGATCCGATTTCCCGCCCTGTCCCCTGCTTTCCGGAGCCCGCCGATGAACCTGCAACGTTTCTCCCGTTATCCGCTCACGTTCGGCCCGACGCCGATCCAGCCGCTCAAGCGCCTGAGCGCGCACCTCGGCGGCAAGGTCGAGCTGTATGCGAAGCGCGAGGACTGCAACAGCGGCCTCGCGTTCGGCGGCAACAAGACGCGCAAGCTCGAATACCTCGTCCCCGACGCGCTCGCGCAGGGCGCGGATACGCTCGTATCGATCGGCGGCGTGCAGTCGAACCAGACGCGCCAGGTCGCGGCCGTCGCCGCGCATCTCGGGATGAAATGCGTGCTCGTGCAGGAGCATTGGGTCAACTACGATGACCCGGTGTACGACCGGGTCGGCAACATCCAGCTGTCGCGCATGATGGGCGCGGACGTGCGGCTCGTGTCCGACGGCTTCGACATCGGCATTCGCCGCAGTTGGGAAGAAGCGATGGAGAGTGTGCGGCAGGCGGGCGGCAAGCCATACCCGATTCCGGCCGGCTGCTCGGAGCACCCGCTCGGCGGGCTCGGCTTCGTCGGTTTCGCGGAAGAAGTGCGTGCGCAGGAGGCGCAACTCGGCTTCAGGTTCGACTACATCGTCGTGTGCTCGGTCACGGGCAGCACGCAGGCGGGGATGGTCGTCGGGTTCGCGGCCGACGGGCGCGCCGACCGCGTGATCGGGATCGACGCGTCGGCCACGCCCGAGCGCACGCACGAGCAGATCACGCGCATCGCGCGGCACACCGCCGAGCTCGTGGATCTCGGCCGGCTGATCACCGCCGCGGACGTCGTGCTCGACACGCGCTACGCCGGCCCCGAATACGGGCTGCCGAACGACGGCACGCTCGAAGCGATCCGCCTGTGTGCGCGGCTCGAAGGCATGCTGACGGATCCGGTGTACGAAGGGAAGTCGATGCACGGGATGATCGACAAGGTACGGCTCGGGGAATTCGAGCCGGGGTCGAAGGTGCTGTATGCGCATCTCGGCGGCGTGCCGGCGTTGAGCGCGTATAGCGAGATTTTCCGGAACGGTTGACGAAATCGAGATGAAACGCCGGCGCGCCGGGGGTCACGTGCCGGCACCTTGATCGCAGAGATCGTCGGATTGGTGACGAACGAAAGCAAGCGGGGCGGTCACCGTCTTATCGGTGCCCACCCCGCAGCGGAAAAGACAGAAAAGCGGCCGCGCGACGCAGCCGCCTAGTTCGCTCAGTTCTGCGTGAGCGGATTCAGCGTCGTGCACAGGAAACCCGTGCAGTTCTTCGGCGTGAAATAGAACGATGCCATCGCGAGCGGCGGCGTGGTGCCGAGCGCCATGTCGCTCAAGTATGCGCTGCCCTGCCCGCCGAACGTGTTCGACTGCTGGACGAAGCTCGCGCCGGTCGACTGGATCGTGGCCGACTGATACGTGAAGGTCGGCGACTGCGTCTGGTCCTTCACGTAGACCCACGAGATCGCCGTGCCGAACGCCATCGCCCCCTTCGCGCGATACCCCTTCGCCCCTTCGCTGTTGGCCTGCGCGATGAAGTCGCTGACGGTCGACGCCGGCGCCAGCGCGTCGTACGTATAGGTCGCGCTCGACGCGTTGTTCTTCATGTAGATGTTCGCCTGCACCGACGCCACCACGATCGGCCCCAGGAACCAGTAGCCCGACTGGCCCTGGCCGTTCGCCTGCGTGAGGAACGCATTCGCATCGGCCGGCAAGCCGGTCGTCGTGTACGTGTATGTGGCCGACGAGCCGCCGTCCTTGCGATAGAGATCGCCGTACGTGAGCGGCCCTTCGTAGCGGTAGCCGCTCGACCCTTGCGCATTGGCCGTGTTGACGAAGGACGTCATGTCGGCCGGGGCGTTCTGCAGCTGGTACGTGTAGGTCTGCGCGGTGCCGTCATTCACGAAGATCGACTGCGTGCCACCGTTGGCCGCGCTGTAGAAGTAGTCGCCCAGATATCGGTAACCCTTCGCGCCTTCGTTGTTGACCAGCGTCAGGAAGCTCGCCTTGTCGGCCGCGACAGGCTGCGCCTCGTAACGCCACGTCAGCGTGCTGCCGCCCGAGCCGCCGGAACCGCCCGATCCGCCATTGCCGCCGCTTCCCGTGCCGCCGGTTCCACCGGTGCCGCCGTTGTTGCTCGTACCCGATCCACCGGACGCCGCGGGCGAGGAATCGTCGCCGCCGCAAGCGGTCAGCGCCAGACAGGTCAATGCGATCAGAGCAACGGCTTTCATCGGGATCACCTCGGTGCAAACAGGGACGAACGGAGCCGGTACGCGCGGATCACACCGCGCGCACGGACAGTCGAGCGTCAGAATCAGGAACCGGCCGGCGGCGAACCGCCGGCCCGGGAACGTCAGTTGACCTGGAGCTGGCCACCGCGGCCGAGGCCGCCCTTGACGTCCTGCGCCTTGTAGCTGCGCAGCGCAACGACCATCTTGTTGTACGCGTCGATGAACGCGACGACGGTCGCCTTGCCTTCCGGCGTCGACGAGAAGCCGGCGAGCGCGCCGCCCACGCCGCCGCCGAAGCCGCCCAGCGCCGCGCCGTAGTTGGTCGCCGTCGAGCTGCCTTCCGACGCCGCGATCTGCACGGCCGAGCGCACGTCGAACAGCGTCAGCGTGACGACCGATGCCTTCGTCTGCAGGTGGCCGGCCACCGCGGCGACCGCGCTGTTGCCGATCAGCCCGCCGATCATGCTGCCGATGCCGCCGATCGGCGAATCGTTGATGACGATCTGCGGTTCCATGTAATAGTCGGCCGCGACACGCTGGCCCTTCTGCTGCTTCGAGCCCGCGCGGTATTCGCCCGAGTTGCGCTGCAGCTGCGTGATGCGCGACAGGCGCGCGTCGCTTTTCTGGTTGCCGATCGACGTGATCACGAAGCAGTTCGACTGTTGCACGGCCAGGCGCAGCAGCGGGTCGATCGTCGTCATCTTGGTCGCGCTGCCGAACGGACCCCACCAGTCGGCGTTGCGGCCGTCATCGACGGCGATCGTGCCGAGCGGCGACGCACAGCGCTGCAGCCCCGAATCGGCGCCGGCGCTCGCGCCGCCCGCGGCGGCACCGGTCACGCCCGCGTTCTGGCCGCCGGGCGTCACCACGCCGCCGCAACCCGCGACGGACGCGCAAAGCGCTGCCACCAGCGCACCTTGAGTGAGACGTTGGGAAAGGATGGTCTTCATGTCGTTGTCGATCGATTAGAGTCGTTGTTCGGCTTATGTGTTCGTGCGAACTTCGATAAGCCCCCCGGCTGGCGCGCGATGGTGGTCTCCCCGCTGCTGCCCCCGTTGCTTCAGGCCCGGTCAGTAGTACCAGTACGTCTGCTGCCAGACGCCGTAGTACGGATAGCCCGAGTACCAGTAGCCGTAATAGCGATCACGCCATTCCGTGCGCCATTTCCAGTCTTCTTCGTCTTCCTTCTTGGCCTTGCGCGCCAGGTCGAGCAGCTTCTTCGACTCCTTGTCGCCGCGGCCGGCGGCGATCGACAGCCACTTCTCCGCCTCGCGCGCGTCGGAGCCCATTTCCTCGAGGCCGAACAGGTAGAAACTGCCGAGCGCCTTCTGCGCCTGCAGGTCGCCCCGCTCGGCGGCTTCGCGCATCCACTTGAGGGCCTGGTAGCTGTCCTGGCGCACGCCGTCGCCGCGGAAATAACGCAGGCCGAGGTCGTAGGCGGCCTTCGGCTGGGTCTTCGCGGTCTGCTTCAGCGCAGCGATGCGCGGGCTTTCCTGCTCTTCCGAATCGTCCCTTTTTTGATAGGACACCTGATCTTTAGGACGGTCCGAACAGCCTGTGTCGTCGCAGATCCGCACCGTGTTGCTGGTGATCGACGGATCCTGCGCGCACGCGGCCAATAGCAACAGCAGCCCCGGTGCGAATAAACGGCGGTACATTGTTACTTCCCTCAGGTTTTATTGGCGCCGCAATTCTGCGAGCTATCCCACCCCCGTGAGCTCGCACCCGGCGGCGTGCGGCGCAACGGATACAATCCGCCAACGCCGACACGCATTCCAAGGCTCTCTCAGGTTCTCTCTTCGAATCGTTCTGTCACTGCTTCTTTGCCGGCGTTTTCGATGGTCCGACCGGGGCCGGTATCGATCTCCAAACATGACGCGACAAACAATAGTGACGTGGTGAGCAATAATAATGAAGAAAAACGGCATGTCAAGGTCATTCGCATTTTCAAAGTTTGCATGGCGCGTCAGTTTTGATATGCTCACCCTCGCAAAAACCCTTGGAGACCCCATCGAGATGTCCACCACCGAGCAGGCCAACGTCGATCTGATCACCGCCAACAAGGTGCGCGACCTACTGAACCGGAACGGCATTCCGCCGCGAAGTCACAACACGACGATCGCGAATGTGCTCGGCCTGAGCTTCTCGGTCGTCACGCGCAAGATGAAAGGCCTGATCCCGTGGAATCTGTCGCAGTTGCAGGACATCGCGACGCACTTCGGCGTGCCGCCGGCGATCCTGCTCGACGACAAGGGCACGCAACCGGCCGCCGCCGAGATGATCGACGCGACGCTCGTGATCGAGTCGCGGCGTTTCCGCTGCCGCGCCGCGATCTCGTCGAAAGCCAGCAGCCAGGCCGAGACGGACTTCGTCGCGCTGCAGTGGCAGGGCGAATGGCTCATCACCGAGCGTCAGCACGCGCGCGAGGGGCGCACGTATCCGGTCGACGTCATCGAGCTGCGTTCGACCCAGCCGAACGTGTATGCGGCGCGCATCGCGGTGGTGGACGATTCGCAGGACGTCGCCGAAACGGTTTGTGAATATTTCATCGAGAAAGGCGTGAACGCGATTCCGTACTTCGACGGTGCAACGTTCCGCAAGGCACTGGAAGTCGAGGATTTCGACGGCTACATCCTCGACTGGATGCTCGGCGACCAGACCGCCGCCGAACTCGTGCGCGGCATCCGCTCGAGCGAGAACAGCGGCGCGCCGATCTTCCTGCTGACCGGCAAGATCTCGACCGGCGAAGCCAGCGAGGACGAGATCGCGCACATCGTGTCGCACTACAACGCGCGCTGCGAGGAAAAGCCGGTGCGCCTGCCGATCCTGTTCGCCGAAGTGGCGCGCGAACTGAAGATCACGCTGCCGGCCGCCGCCGCCGCGAACTGAGGCTCCAACGACAAATCACCACTGCACGACCGAGGGCAAGACATGCGAATTTCGACCATCTGGACCAAGAGCCTGCTGACGGCCTGCCTGCTCGGCATGGCGGCCGCGACCTGGGCCGCTTCGTCGTTTACGTTCACCGTCGACGGCAAGATCGACAAGCACAACCAGCAGGGCAAGAAGGCGTACGTGTTTTCCGAGCAGGCGCTGATGGCGCTGCCGCAGCACACGATCGTCACGTCCACG
Source organism: Burkholderia sp. 4NA327C6 (assembly GCF_005502655.1). Classification (NCBI taxonomy): domain Bacteria; kingdom Pseudomonadati; phylum Pseudomonadota; class Betaproteobacteria; order Burkholderiales; family Burkholderiaceae; genus Burkholderia; species Burkholderia sp. 4NA327C6. Next base: position 42,412 of record NZ_SCNZ01000050.1, read on the forward strand.
AGCTGGACGCCGAAGGCGGCCTTCACCGGCCCGCGCCTGTCCGACATCCTGAAGACCGTCGGCGCGCACGGTACGCAGATCGAATTCCGCTGCATCGACGAGTACACGTTCACGATTCCTGTATCCGATGCCGATCGCTACGGCGTGATCCTCGCGCGGACGATGAACGGCAAGGTGCTCGGCAACGACAACTACGGCCCGCTGTGGATCATGTACCCGCGCGACCAGTATCCCGATGAACTGAAGACGCCGCTCGGCGAAGCCAAGTTCGCGTGGCAGATCATCGGCCTGACGGTGAAATGAAACGCCGGCGATGGAAAAATAGAAAAATCATCCTGGTCCTCGGCTCGCTGTGGATCATGGGGTTCGCCGCGTGGGCGTTCCTGCTGTGGGACCTCCTGGCCACCTCGGTCAACGAGGGCGTGCTCGAAGGGCCGCGCGAAGGCGTGTTCTGGACCGCCGCGCAATACCGCAACGTCTACACACGGTTCGACCGGCAGCTGATCCTCTACGCAACGCACCAGGACGACGACTTCAATCACGTGCAGATGCAGCTCGACAGCCTGTCGGTGTCGTTCGGCTTTCTGCAGCGGCCGTCGGAAGTGTCCGAATACTGGCTGCGCATCCCGCGCGCGCGCAACGAGATCGACGCGCTCGGCGACTTCATGACGCGCCTGAAGCGCGAAGTACCGTTGCTGCGCGATTCGCCGAAAAACGCGCAGCAGGTGATCGACGAGGTCAATGCGTACTGGCCGAAGGTCAACGGTCTCGCGAACTATTTCCGCGCGATCGAAATGGCGCAGCGCGACTTCACGTTCCATCAGCTGAAGGAAAAGCAGCGCGCGATCCTGATCCTCGGCATCGTGCTCGGCGTGATCCTGTGCGCGCTGTTCCTGCTGCTGTTCTATACGATGCGCACGCGTGACGACCTGCTCGAACGGCAGGACGCGGCGCTCGATGCCGAACGCAAGGCGTCCGACCGCGCGTTCGAAATGATCGAGGCGAAGAACGCGTTCCTCGGGATGGTCAGCCACGAGTTGCGCACCCCGCTGCAGGCGATCTGCGGATCGGTCGAGATCCTGCTCGCGCGCCCGCAGTCGGAGGCCAACCTGAAGACAATCCGGCGGCTGCAGAATTCCGCGTTGTCGCTCGAGGCGCTCGTCAAGGATCTGACCGACTACATCAAGCTGCGCTCGACGAAGCGCCTCGCCGAACGGGAAACCGTCGGCATGGCGTCGCTGCTCGCCGAGGTGCTCGACCCGCTGCGCGAGAAGATCGCGGCCAAGCGGATCGCGATCTCGCAGCAGGTCGAGCCGCACGACCTTGCGATCCGTTCCGATCGCAAGCTGCTGCGCCAGGTGCTGTCGAACCTGATCGAGAACTCGGTCAAGTACACGCTCGGCGGGTCGATCGACGTGTCGATCACACTCGCCGACGCGCCGGCCGGCCCGCAATTGAAGATCGCGGTGCGCGACACGGGCGCCGGCATCGCGAAGCCGCACCTGTCGAAGATCTTCGAGCCGTTCTATCGCGCGAACGACGCGGTCGGACTGCACGTGGACGGGATCGGCATGGGGCTCGCCGTCGTGCGCGAAATCGTGACGACGCTGCGCGGGCATGTGGACGTGCGCAGCGTCGTGGGCGAAGGCAGCGAGTTCGTCGTGACGCTGCCGGCCGAAGTGCCCGGCATCGACACCGCCGGCAACGCGGCCGGCGACGCGCTCGCGCTGCCGCACGCGGCCGCGCACCGCGACCGGCGCGCGCTGGTGGTCGACGACGACGACAACGCGCGCGAAACGCTCGGCGCGATGCTGTCGGCGCTCGGCATCGAAGCCGATCTGTGCGGCACCGGGCAGGACGGCGTCGCGCGCTTCGGTACGAGCCATTACGACATCGTCGTGATCGACCTCGAACTGCCGGACTTGAGCGGCTTCGAAGTCGCGCGGCGCATTCGCACGGTCGCGGTACCCGACGACAACGGCCGGCATCCCGCGATCCTCGGCGTCAGCGCATATGAATCGGCCGCGCTGCGCGAGAACAAGCAGGTATTCGACGCATTCCTGCCGAAGCCCGTCCACCTGCGCGAACTCGGCGCGCTCGTCGAGAAGCTGTTCGCCTGAGCCGGTGCGCCGGCGATGCGCGGCGTGTTGCCGCTTGTAGCCGCTTACTCGCCGATCAGGTGCAGCACGATATCCCGGCGGTGCGCCGCGCGGCGATGCTCGAACAGGTAAATCCCCTGCCACGTGCCGAGCACCATGCGCCCCTGCTCGACCGGGATCGACAATTGCACCTGCGTGAGCGCCGTGCGCAGGTGCGCCGGCATGTCGTCGGTGCCTTCGGTGTCGTGCTCGTAGCGCGTGGCGTCCTCGGGCGCGAGCGTCGCGAAGTAGCGCTCGATGTCGCGCTGCACCGACGAATCGGCGTTCTCCTGGATCAGCAGCGACGCCGAGGTGTGGCGACAGAACACTGTGAGCAGGCCGGTACTGATGGCCTGCTGGTCGACGAACGCGCGCACTTGCGACGTGAATTCGACGAGGCCGCTGCCGCGCGTGTCGATGCCGATATGCGTGATCGCCTGTTGCATCGTCGTGACCTCAGGCCAGCGCGGCGAAGCCGTCGGCTTCGATCTGTTTCGCGTCGGCGGGGCGCACGACGCGCGCGACTTCGACGCCATCGCGCAGGAACACCAGGGTGGGCCACAGCTTCACGCCGAACGAGCGGCCAAGCGGGCGGCCCGGGCCATCCTCGATCTTCAGGTGCCGCACGGCGGGATGCGCGGAAAACGACGCGACGATCGCCGGCTGCGCGCCCGCGCAGATCCCGCACCAGTTCGCGCCGAATTCGATGACGGTCGGGCCGCCCAGTGCGTCGACTTCCGCGCGCGTCGGCGCGTTGGCGGTGTAGCGTTGCTCGGTATCCATCAAGCCCTCGTGTACGTTGGCGACCAGGGCCGCGCGCGCTCGTGCGACGCGGCGGGCGCGGCCTGCGATTTCCTACTGTAGCGGAAAAGCGCGCGCGATGCCGGGCGGTCCTGACCGGCGCAAATCGCGTTCCTGCACACCTTCCGGAATGACACGACAAGATTCGGAGCGCCGCGACGCCGCGACAGGATCAGCATGCGGACTGATCCCTCAACGAAGGCACCGATCATGAACGCTCCGCATTGCGTCACCGAACCGAACATCCTCTATTTCGGCACGCCCGTCGTGCTGGTCAGCACGCTGAACGAAGACGGCACGGCCAATCTCGCGCCGATCTCGTCCGCGTTCTGGCTCGGCTGGCGCGGCGTGATCGGCATTGCCGCCAGTTCGCAGACCACCCGCAACCTGCTGCGCACCGGCGAGTGCGTGCTGAACCTGCCGTCGTCGGCACAGGCCCACGCGGTCGACCGGATCGCGCGTACGACCGGCACATGGCCGGTGCCGGACGGCAAGCGCGCGAAGGGCTACGTGTACGAACCCGACAAGTTCGGCACGGCCGGGCTCACTGCCGCGGCTTCGCAAACCGTCGCGCCGCCGCGTGCGCTCGAATGCCCGGTGCATATGGAAGCAGTCGTCGCGACCACGCACGGAATCGGCGAGGAAGCGCCCGACGTGCGTGGCCACATCCGCGTGTTCGAGTTGCGCATCCAGCGCGTGCACGTGCATCCCGACCTGCTGATGGACGGGCATGCGGACCGCATCGATCCGGACAAGTGGTCGCCGCTGATCATGAGCTTCCAGAAGTTCTATGGCCTCACGCCGCATCAGGTGCATGCGTCGCGACTCGCCGAGATTCCCGAGCGCGCGTATCGCAGCCCGGACATCGAGCGCGCGCGTGATGCGGGCGTGCCGGCCGGCGCCGGGCGGTAGTGGCGTGGAACGCGATGGCCGGCACGGTGGGGCAATGCCCGCTGCCGGCTGAACCGGATCGTTGCCGCCGGCCGATGGCGCGGCGCACGGCCGGCGCCCTCGTGCCGGCCGGTGTGGGGAGACCGATCGGATAAGATACGGCCGGCCATGCTCATTGGCCCCTGACCGAACCGACGGAGTGTTTTCAGTGATTCAACCGACCCCAGTATTCAAGGACAACCTCGCGCAACTGCCGGCCATCGACGGCGTCGCGCGCATCGATCTCGTCGGCGCGAACGGCGACGTGGTCGCGACCATCGAGAACCAGCCGGGCAAGCAAGGCTCGCTCGCGGTGTACCACTACCTGAAGCAGGCATTCGGCACGCTCGACGCGAAAGCCGCCGAGCACGGCCTCGCGGTGTTTGCCGAACATACGGCCGACGCACGCAACCGCCCGGGCGCGCATCCGAACGTCGATCGCCTGCTGGCAATCGTCGACGGCGGCGAAGCGCTGCGGATCGACGTCGTCCCGAAGGGCTGAATCGCCGGCGGCACGCCGGTACGCTGCCGGACAGTGCGCGCGACCGCGACACGCGGGCGAAAGCCCACGGACGTCGCGCCCGTATCCCTTTCCCCGGAGACAGCCTGCGTGGCCCGTTTCGTTGCGTTGCCTTTTGCCCGCCGTCCGGCTTCGATCGTGTCGATCGCGGCTGTTGCGTGTGCCGCGCTCGGCGGCACCGCCTCGGCCGATCCGCTGCGGACGGCCTCCGATATCGCCGGTGCGTCGCTGGTGCCGCTCGGCGCGCTGCCGCACTCGCCTGAGAACGGCTCGCTCGCCCCGTTCTGCACGCGCTATCGCGCGAAGACGACCACCGCGGCCGGCCGTGAAGTCGCGAAGCGCGACTGGATCGTGACGTCCGAGGCACCGCTCGGCCGCTATACGGTCGTCACGTTCGCGAGCGGATTCAGCGCCGGCACGAGCGCGATCTGTTTCGCGCGCAACGGCAACGTCGGCGTGTTCGACGGCACGACGCTCGTCGCGCTCGGCTACACCGCGCGCAAGGCCGGCTGGCAGCTCGGCACGGCCGACCGGCTGGAAAACGGCGCGCTGCTGATCTGGGGCGGCGACGGCCCGGCGCCGCCCATCGGCGAACTTCACGAAGAGAACGGCGGCCTGCGCCTGACCCGTGTCGCGGCTGAAAGCACTTACTGCCAGGGCCGCGCGGTCGTGCCGAACGTGTACGGCAAACCGCTCGACGTCGCGCGCCGGATCCTGATCGCGAAAGGCTGGCAACCGTTGCGCCCGCGCGAGAAACCGGATGCGACGGACGGCGCGGCGACGCTCGCGAAGCACGGCATCATCGAAGCCGAAGCGTGTTCGGGCACCGGCGTGGGCTATTGCGCGCTGCGCTACCGAAACGCAGCCGGCGTGCTCGGCGTGACGACGGTCGGTGGCGAGCCGGACAAGCCGTCGGCGAACACCGTGATCGATTATCAGGTGGCCTGCCGCAAACCTTGAGGGGTGCGGCGATCGACCGCGCAAGTCGCTGCATCGGTGTGCGCCTTTGATGCGATTTCGAGTAGTGCCGACGTGCCAGGGGCAGCGCACGTGCATTGGTGGTCGGCCTCGACGGCCAGCCGAATCATCGTCCGTTCGTTCGATTGACCGGCCTCGCGCGCCCTCCTAAACTGACCTCCCTTTTACGCTTCATCCACGAAAGGGACGCCCATGATCGACCTCTCCACGCTCGCGCTGTTCTCCGGCGCGTGTCTCGCACTGACCGCCACGCCGGGCCCCGACATGCTGCTGATCGCGTCCCGCAGCGTGAGCCAGGGCCGGCGCGCAGGTTTCGCGACGCTCGCGGGCATCCAGGCCGGCACCTACTGTCACGCGCTCGCGGCCGCGCTCGGGCTGTCGCAGCTCTTCGTCGCGGTGCCGCTCGCGTATGACGCCGTGCGCTTCGCGGGCGCCGCCTATCTGCTGTATCTCGCGTGGAAGACGTTCCGTTCGGATGCAACCGCACTGTCGCCCGTCGCGTCGCCGCGTCGCCACTCGACCGCGACGATCTTCCGCCAGGGGCTGACGACGAACCTGCTGAATCCGAAGATGGCGCTGTTCGTGCTCGCGCTGTTTCCGCAGTTCGTGCGGCCCGAGTATGGTTCGATCGCCGTGCAGATTCTCGTGCTCGCGACGGTGCTGAACCTGATCGGCATCGTCGTGAACGGCGCGGTCATATTGTCCGCAAGCCGGCTGAGCCAGCGGATCGGCGCGCGCCGCCGCCCGTCGAAGCTGCCGCAATATCTGCTCGGGTCGGTGTTCGTGGGGCTGGCGGCGCGGTTGGCGGTGGCGGGGCGGCAGTAGTCGTGAACCTGTCGGGGAATCACGCTGGTGCAATCGAATGAACGAGGTTTGATGTGGGAACGTATGAAGATCTGCGCATGCGCGCATTGTCCGACCCCGAGTTGCGCGCTGAATACGAACGACTGAACCGCGAGGAATTTGCAGCGCTCGATGCAATGCTTGCCGCGCGGCGAGCGGCCGGCGTAGCGTCGGCCGATATCGTGGAAGGCACGGAGCCGAGCGCGCCCACGGTGGAGTAACACCGGCTCGCGTTCGTGGCGAGCCGGCGTGCGCCATCACTCGATACGCCGCTCAAGCGGGCGTCGTCCGGTGACAAAAGGTGAGTGATCTCGCTCGAGTCATACGCTATCGTCGCCTTCGGACACGTTTTCAACGCCCTCGCGCGTATCCGCCACGACCTTCAATGCCCCGCTACCCAACAAGCTCGCCGGCGTCACCGTGCGACGGCGCCACGGAATCCGGCCGAAGTACCAGATCCGCCAGAAGCCGAGCGGATGATCGGGGTTCCGGCGCAGCAGCATGTCGAAGGTCTCGACGTCGCCGAGCACGATCCGCGTCGCATCGCGCACGACTTCGCGCACGAAGCGCGAGCAGAACTGCCGGCGCGACGCGAGATTGAACCCCGTGTCGTACACCACGCCGATCCGGCACATCGCAGCCTCCACGAGCCGGCGCCGCTGCGCGGCATCGAGCGGCTGCTTCAGCCGCGCGATCACGCACGCGCCGCGATCGGAGCGCGCGAGAAACCGCGACATCGTCGTGACGCGCGATAACGGAAACGTGCTCTCCGCAATCAACGGCTCGCCGCCGCGCTCGCCGATGACGATCCCGACATGATTCGTCCACGAGCGCGTCGCGCTCGCCACTTCGAGAAACGGCCGCACGGTCACGCGGATGAAGACGATGTCGCCGATCTCGGGCTCGACCGGCAACGGCATGTCATGCGGATCGTGAGCACTCGCGGAGAAGCGACGCCGCCGGCCCGCTTCGGGCGAACGGATCATGAGCGGCCGGCAGCCGGTATCGACAACCATACGGACCTCGCGCGAGTGGAGATGGCGCGAGCATGTCAGCCGCCGCCGCGCGCCGCACCCGCTTCTTGCGCAAGGGCGGATATCCGCGCCGCCGGGAGGCGAATTTCGATACCGGCGCGCGGACGCCGCGCGGCCTTCAGCGTGTCGCGCCCAGCGCCACGCGCAGCCGCTCCATCAACTGTGTGTAGTACCGCAGCACGTCGTCCTTCGGCACGACATTCGCAGTCGCGAAACGGTCCGACCACGCCGGTTTCCATTCATACGCGCCGTGCACGCTGCGATCGCCGTCGGGCGCCTGGATCAGCGAGCGGATCCGCGCATCGCGGCCCGGGCCCGTATGCACGTCGAACAGCGCGTGGATGTACGTGTGATACGCGTCGTACACGTCGTCGTCGAACAGGTAGCGGTAGATGTGGAACGTGCGGTCGAGCTCGCGCTTCGCGCGGATCACGTCGTCCGGCGAGATGTCCTTCCAGTAGCCGATCCACGTGTAGAAACACAGCAGCGCATTGAGCTGCGGCGCGACCGCGTCGTACAGCGCGAGCCGCTTCTCGATCAAGCGCTGGTTGGTCCACTGCACGAGTTCGAGCCGCTTCAGCCGGCGCGCGACGAGCCAGCCGAGACACGCGACCGACAACGGCGTCAGCACGCCGAGCACGAGCTTGACGATTTCCAGCGAATTCCACGGCGTGTTGATTGGCTGCATGAATGGCCCGACAAGAAGAAACGCATCCGCATCAGCGCACGACCCGGCGCGCAGCGCCGCCTGCCCGATCGCGTCGACATTGACCGTTAGTTGCTTGCGCATCGAACGTCGCGCGACATCACGGGCGACATGCTCGAAGCAGTGTGATTCGTCAGTCTATCGGGCGATTGTCACCGAGCCGTGACCGTTCGTCGACCCGTCCGTCTCGTAGCCACGCACCCGCGTTGCGCTAGGTCGGCAGCGCCGACGTGAGCTTGACCTTCTGCATCGGGATGTCGGTCTTCACGCTCAGCACGCCCGGAATACGCGTGAGGTATTCCATCTGGAAGCGCCGGTAATCGTCGATGTCGGCCGCGACGACGCGCAGCAGGAAATCGCAATCGCCCGCCATCAGGTGGCACTCGACGACTTCCGGCATCTGCTGGACGGCCTCGGCGAAACGGTTCACCGATTCCGCGTCCTGCCCCTTCAGCCACACGCGGGTGAAGATCGTCAGCCCCTTGCCGACCTTCGCGGGATTCAGCACGGCCACGTATTTCTCGATCACGCCGGCTTCCTCGAGGAGGCGCACACGCCGCAGGCACGGTGACGGCGACAGCCCGACCTCATGCGCGAGCTCCACGTTCTGCATGCGGCCGTCGCGCTGGAGCGCGCTCAGGATCCGGCGGTCGATGGCGTCAAGTTTCATTGGCATTCGATTCCAAAAAATTCACAAATCACGCGTTCAATGCCAAATTCTGATAAAAATCTGGCCACAACGCAACCCGATTCGAGTCAAAAAAGCAGACAATTCCTCCCCCGAAGGAGGAGTAATGAGCAGTAGCGTTTCAACGTCGTCAGGGCTTCGCGACAAGCCCGCCCATGTCGCCGAGATGGGCCGCGGATTGCGCGCGGCGCTGCCCGTCATGCTGGGTTTCGTGCCGTTCGCGCTCGTGCTGGGCGCGCAGGCCGCGCAGAAAGGGCTGAGCCTGTTCGAAGTGCCGATGATGACCGGCATGAACTTCGGCGGCGGCTCCGAATTCGCGGCGATCCATCTGTGGTCGTCGCCGCCGCACATCGCGCTGATCGTCGCGATGTCGTTCCTCGTGAATTCGCGCCACATCCTGATGGGCGCCGCATTCGAGCCGTATATCCGCCGCCTGCCGCGCCGCCGCGCGTTCTTCGCGCTGTTCTTCATGTGCGACGAAAGCTGGGCGATGTCGCTCGCCGACGCCCGCGCCCGCTCGGCCACGCACATCAGCGTGCCCTATTACGCCGGCATCTGCATGGGCCTCTACCTGACGTGGATCTCGATGACCACGCTCGGCGCGGCCGTCGGCCCGACGATCGGCAACGTCGAGCAATATGGCTTCGACATGGCGTTCACGGCCGTGTTTCTGGTGCTGCTGCGCGGGATGTGGAAGGGAATGCGTGCGAGCCGCCCGTGGTTCGTGAGCCTCGTGGTCGCTGCGGCCACGCACCTGGCCGTGCCCGGCGCGTGGTACGTCGCGGCCGGCGCCTGCGCGGGGCTGATCGCCGCGCTGGTGTGGGAGCCGCGCGATGCCTGATTTCCCGGATTTCAGCACGGTCGCGACGATCGTGCTGATGGCGTCGACCACCTATCTGTCGCGCATCCTCGGCTACGTGCTGCTGCGCAACCGCACGCTGAGCCCGCGGATGGCGTCGGTGATGGAAAACGTGCCCGGCTGCGTGCTGATCTCGGTGATCGCGCCGGCCTTCGTGTCGACGCGCCCGGCCGACCTGCTCGCACTGGCCATCACGTTGATCGCGGCGACGCGCCTGTCGATCCTGCCGACCGTCATCGTCGGCGTCGTGTCGGCCGGCCTGCTGCGGCACCTGCTCGGCTGAACGGTTCCGCCGCGCCGCGCACGCCGCGGCACAGCCACCGACGAACGGGCGCGCGATGCGCCCGTTTTCATATCCGCATCCCTCGCGCGACACGACGATCCTCACGCGGGAATGCTAGCCTTGTGGCTTGCGCCACGCTGCATTCCCCTCTCATTGCCCAACTCCGTGAGGATCGCCCCGATGCAAGAAAACCGTCCGCTGTTCGACCGCGTCCTGCTCACCAACGACGACGGATTCGACGCCCCCGGCCTCGACGTGCTCGAACAGGTCGCCACGCAACTGGCCCGGGAAGTGTGGATCGTCGCACCGGCGGAAGACCAGAGCGGCACGTCGCACTCGCTGAGCCTGCACGAACCGCTGCGCGTGCATCGCAAGGGCGAGCGCCGCTTCGCGGTGCGCGGCACGCCCGGCGATTGCGTCGCGATCGCGATCAGCCATCTGATGAAGGACGCACGGCCCGACATCGTGCTGTCCGGCGTGAATCGCGGCGGGAACCTCGGTACCGAAACGGTGTTTTCCGGCACGGTGGGCGCCGCGATGACGAGCATGCTGGTCGGCGTGCCGGCCATCGCGCTAAGCCAGGCCTTCACCGATCGCAACGCGGTGCCGTGGGATACGGCGCGCGCGCTTGCGCCGGACGTGATTCGCCGGCTCGTGGCCGCCGGCTGGGACAGCGACGCGTGCCTGAACGTGAATTTCCCGCCGCGGCCCGCGCAGGACGTGCGCGGCCTCAAGGTGACGAACCAGGGCGCCGGTACGCTGCAGGGTGTCGAGATCGTGTCGGGACGCGATCCGCGCGACATCGAGTATCACTGGCTGAAGCTCGCCCGCGCGCCGCGCGACGACGATGCGGATTCGGAAACGGTCGCGCTCGGTGACGGGTATGTCGCCGTCACGCCGCTGAAGTTCGAGCGCACGCACGATCAGGCGTTCGCACGGTTGCGGTCGAGCCTCGGCTGATCCACGCACGCCAGCGACGAAGCGGTCGCGGCGATCGCACGCGTGATGCCTGTGCGCGCATGCGCGGCTGCTTCACTGCTTCACTGCTTCTACGCTTCACGTCAGGTTCATTCCCCCGTCGAGCATCACGATCTCGCCCGTCACGTAATCGGACGCGACGAGCATCGCGACCGTCTGCGCGATGTCGTCCGGCGTCGCCGCACGGCGCATCGGCGCGCGCTCGCGCCAGAGCTGCTGCGCGTCGGTCCAGTCGGCCGTGAGCGGCGTATCGACGAGCCCCGGCGCAACCGCATTGACGCGGATCGCCGGCGCGAGCGTTTTCGCGAGCAGCCGCGTCGTGTGATTGAGCGCCGCCTTCGCCGCCGCATACGGAATCGACGCGCCCTTCGGCCGCACGCCCGCATGCGAGCTGACGTTCACCACGCAGCCGGCCCGCCCGTGCGACGCCGCCTCGCGCAACGCAGCCTCCGCCTCGGCGACGAGCCGGAACGGTGCGATCACGTTGATCTCGTGCATCTCGCGCCACACGTCGGGCGTCGCCGCAGCGAGGTCGTCGTGCGGAATCACGCGGCTGACGCCCGCGTTGTTGACGAGCACGTCGAGCCGCCCGTGCACGGCAACCGCTTCGCGGATCAGCCGCACGCGTTCGGCGTCGTCGGCGAGGTCGGCCTGCACATAGGCCGCGCCGAGTTCGCGCGCCATCGCGCGCCCCACGTCGGCCGAGCTGCGCGAATGCAGGATCACCGCGTAGCCGTCCGCCGCGAGACGGCGCGCGATCGCCGCGCCGATCCCGGACGTCGAACCGGTGACGAGCGCGACCGGCCGATGCAGCCGCGACGCGCGCGGCTCGGCGACGGTTTCGGTTTCAGGTTCCGTTTCGGAAATCGGGGCAGACATCGGCGGGAGCGGCGCATCCATATCGGGGAACCCTGTCAGTGGCGTTCCCGCATCATAAGCGCGACGACGCCCCATGACACGAACGTGACGGTGGCCACCATCGGGATTGAATCGGTCCGGCCGAAGCGGTCGGCCGTCAGGCGCCAGATTCGTTCGATGCCGAGCCGGAGCAGCATGAGCGCATTGCCGGCCTGAACGGAGGCCGTCGCCTGCCGTCGCGGCCGCGTGTTACGTGGTGGCCGCCGAAGCAGCCACCACGTCGGCGCATGGCATCCCCGCCGCGCGGCCCGAAGACGGATTCCCGGAGCAGGCCGCTTCCTGCCTCGCGGCCGCGGCCCGCACCGTCACATGAAGGGAAGGAGAAGCGGCCCGCGTCACACGGGCCGCTTGCGGCCGCTACTTGCCGGCCAGCGCCAGCGACGGCGCGAGCGCGCTGTTCGGATCCTGCCCGTTCCAGGTGCTGACCCATGCGTCGTTCGGCGTCGCGCCCATCACGAAGTCGAGCGTGCCGCCGGCCTTCATCTCGTCGTACGTGATGTACGGCCGATGCAGCGGCGTGCCGTTCAGGCTGACCGACTGGACGTAACGATTCACCGATGACGGCGCGCCGCCGCCGGCCGTATGCGCGGTCACCCTGAAGCGCCGCGTCGCGCCGAACTTCAGGCCCTTTCCGTCCCCGCCTGCCGACGCAACCGGAATGTCAATCGTCGCTTCCTCGAACAGCGGCGTGCCGAGGTAGAACACGCCGCCCACCGGGTTCAGCGAATAGATGCCGAGCGCGGACAGCACGTACCACGCGGACAGCTGCCCGCAATCGTCATTGCCGGGAATCGCCGAATCGCGCACGCGGCGCGGGTCGGCCAGCACGGCCTTCAGGCTGTCGCCGCTCAACAGCGCGCGATCGCCGGCCGTCAGCGTCAACGAGTACATGTCGTCCATCACCGTGCGCACGCGATCCTGCGTCTTCGACGGCATGCCCGCGACGTCGTACAGGTACGGCAGGTGGTTCGCCGGCTCGTTGCCGGCGAAGAACTGGCCGCTGCGGCCGGTCAGGTCCGGAAAGCCCTGGTTGTAGAGGAAGGTCAGCGGGTTCGCCGGATCGAACGTGCGATCGAGCTGCGCGATGAACTGGCTCTTGCCGCCGAGCAACGCGACGAGGCCCGGGAAGTCGTGGAAGATGTTCCACGTATCGACCCACGAATTCGATTCGGAGAAGTCCGTCTTCTCCGCCGCCGTCGGATCGAAGCCCGCCACCCAGTTGCCCTGCGAATCCTTCGGCTGCGCAAACTTCCAGCCGTTGTTCGGCACCGGGTTGAATACGTTGCGGTAATTCTGGCTGCGCTGCAGGTAGGGCCCGTAGTCGGCCGTGCTCTTGCCCGCCGCCTTGCCGACTGCCGCCGTCGCCCAGTCGTCGAACGAATAATCCTGCGTCGTCGACACCGATGCGTTGTCGCCGGCGTACACGTAGCCGCTCTGACGGTACTGGTCGAAGCCGTGCGCGCTCGCGCTCTGCGTGGTCGTCAGCGCGGTCCAGATGTCGTCGATGCCCGCGCTCGTCAGGTGCTTCAGGTACGCATCGGCGATCAGCGGGATCGACGGGTGGCCGGCCATCGTGAAGGTTTCCGTCTGCGCGAGCGGCCACACCGGCAGCTCGCCCTTGCCGTTCTGCCTGAACTGCGTGAGCAGCGACTTCACCCAGCCGTCGACGCGCTCGGGCTGAACCAGCGTCATCAACGGCGACTCGGCGCGGAAGGTGTCCCACAGCGAGAACGTCGACGAATAGTCGAAGCCCGGATTCGCATGCTTGCTCGTGGCCGGCGGCGACGTCGTGCCGTCGTTGGTCGAATCGGTGCCGACGTAGCTGCCGTCCGCATTGTTGTAGACGGTCGGCGCAAGCATCGTGCGATACAGCGACGTGTAGAACATCGTCCGCTGGTCGGCGCTGCCGCCCTTGATCCGGATCCGGTCGAGCGCGGCGCTCCACACGCGCTCGGCCGTACCGCGCACCTGTTCGAACGACTTCGTGCCGACTTCCGATGCGAGATTGGCCTGCGCATCCGCGATGCTCGACGGCGAGATGCCGACCTTCACCGTGACCGCGCCGCGGCTGTCGTGGCCATCGGCGAACGTCAGGTAGGCCTTGAAGCCGTCCGCACTGAACGCGACGCGCTTCGTGTCGAACGGCTTCGAGAAACGCGCGACGAAATACGTCGGCCTGTTGTTCGCCCAGTTGTTCGTGATCTCCCAGCCGGCGATCGTCTGCGCATCGACGACCTGGATCTTGCCGCTCGCGGTCGAGCCGCCGATCGGGTTGTCGATGCTGACGATCATGCTGCGCTTCTGCGCGGCCGCGCTCGGGAAATACGTGTAGCGATGCACGCCCGCATGCGTGGTGGCCGTCATCTCCGCGAGGATCGTCGCGCCTTGCACGTTCCACGGCGTGTTGCCGCTGCCGACCGGCGCCATCTTCACGCGGTAATAACCGGGGCTCGCGGTTTCGTCGTCGTGGCTGAACGATGCGTTGTAGGTGATCGATGCATCGGCGGCGACCTTCGCCAGCGTCGCGGTGTCGACCGGCGCCAGCGTCGGCAGAAATCGCACTTCGCCGCCCGAGCCGATGCCGGTGCCCGACAGGTGCGTATGCGTAAAGCCGGTGATGAACGGATCGTCGTACTGGTAGCCCGACGTGCGATCCCAGTTCCACGGCAGCGTGTGCGCACCGCCGGTCGTGTCCGGCCCGAGCTGCACCATCCCGAACGGCACGGTCGCGCCCGGGTACACGTGGCCGTGGCCGCGCACGCCGCTGCTCCAGTCCGCGTTGATGTCGAGATTCGCAGTGCCGATCATCGGGTCGACGCTGTGCAGCACAGACCGTTTGGTTGCACCGCCGTTTTCGCCTTGATCGTTCCGATCACCCTGGTCGTTCTGGTTGCCTTGATCGTTCTGGCTGCCCTGCGCGTTCGACATCTGTGCGAGCACGCTCGCATCCGTCGAACCCTGATCGCCCCCGCACCCCGACAGCACGGCAAGGCACCCGATACCCACCACATGACGTAGCTTCATCCGTTCGTCCCTCCCTCTCTCTGCGTCGATCCTGCTGGCAAGAACCGCTCGTTGATCTTCTGGTCTGTTACGGCGCGCTGGCCGCCTGCGGGAACGACGGCATGGCCGATGCGTCGGTGCCCCAGGTCGCGGCGCTCGCGTCGGCCGTCATCGAATACGACAACTTCCCGCCCTTCGCGATCTGCTCGAACGGCAGCCAGGCGGCCGCGTACGGTGAGCCGTTCAGCTTCAGCGACTTCACGTAGAACGACGCGCTGTCGCCCGAGCCGGCACCCGGCGCGACGATGTGCAGCAGGCGGTAGCTGCCGTCCTTCTGCCCGACGCGCACCGTGATCTTCTCGAACTGCGGGCTCGACAGTGCGACGCCGCTCACGCCCGGCACGACCGGATAGAGACCGAGCGCGGCCCACACGTACCAGCCCGAGATCGCCCCGAGATCGTCGTTGCCCGGCAGCCCGGCCGCGCCGGTGCCGAACTCGTTCGCGAGCGACGCATGCAGCACGCGCTGCGTATGCGACGGCGCACCGGCCCACGCATAGACCCACGGCACGACCATCGTCACTTCGTTGCCGACGTAGAAGTACGGCTGCACCGTGCCGATGTTCAGGTGCGTGAAGAACGTGTCGAGCCGCTTGACGACCGGCGCGGCGCCGCCGGCCTGCGCGACCACGCCGGCGAGATCGTGCGGCACGTACCACGTGTATTGCTCGGAATTGCCTTCCATGAAGCCCGTGCCGTCGGTGACCCATGCGCCGGCCGACGTCTTCGGCTGGATCGCGCCGTGGTCGAACAGGTTTTGCCAGTTGCCGCTCGACTTCAGCAGCGTGCCGGCCGTCGCCGTATCGCCGAGCGCCGTCGCGAAGCGCGACACCGCGAAATCGCGCACCGCGTATTCGAGCGTGTTCGAGGCGGTCTGGTTGTCGCCCGAGCCCGACGACGGCACGTAGCCGAGCCGGTCGTAATCCGCGCGGCTGCCCATCACCGGCGTGCCGGCGCACGCGGCGCCCGGCGCGGTGCTGTTCTTCATGATCGACAGCGCGGCCTGCGTATCGAAGTTCGTCGCGCCGAACGCATGCGCGTTCGCGACGATGATCGAGCCCGCGTCGCCCGGCATCACGGCCGTCTCGGTATTGAAGTACGCCCAGCGCGGGAACGCGCCGCACGCCTTCGCATCGAGCACGAGCGACTGCACGATGTCGCTGGTCCGCACCGGGTCGAGCAGCGCCTGCAACTGGATGAACGAACGGTCGATGTCCCAGCCGGAGGAATTCGCGTACATCGTGCGGCCTTTCTCGACCTGGCGTGTCGGGGCGGCCGCTGCGCCGCTCGACGCGTAGAAATCCGGGTACTGGCCGTTCACGTCGTTGAACACGTTCGGGTGCAGCGACGCGTGATACAGCGCGGTGTAGAACTTCGTCTTGTCGGCGTCGCTGCCGCCCGTAACCTGGATCGCGTTCAGGCGCGCATTCCACGCGGCGCTCGCGGCGCTCCGCACCTTGTCGAAACGCCAGTTCCGGCTGCCTTGCGCATCCGTTTCCGGATTCTCCGCGCGCAGGTTCGCCTTCGCATTCGCTTCGCTGACGAACGAGATGCCGAGCTTCATCATCACGTCGGGATGCTTGCGGTCGACATTGAACGTGACGGTCACCGGGCTGTTGTTCGACAGCGCCGGCTTCGCCGCGAACGGCTGGCTGAATTCCGCGTAGTAGTAGACGGGCACCGCATGCCCGGCCCAGCAGAATCCGCCGCCCGCGATCGTGCCGGACAACGCGCGGTCGCCGACCTGGCTGATCGTGTCGCTCGTCGTGCCCTGCGCACGGTTGTTCAGCACGGTCGGATCGATCGCGATGGTCGCCTGCTGGCCCTGCGCGAGTGCCGGATAGGTGAAGCGTGCAAAACCGGTGCGCAGCGTCGTCGTCAGCTCGGCCTTGATGCCGTTGCCGAGCGTGACGCCGTAATAGCCGGCCTGCGCGGTTTCGTTCGCGTGGCTGAAGCTGGCCGGCGCGCCGGCGTCGCCAGGCGCGAGCTGCGGCATCACGTTCAGGTAGCCGCCGTTCGCCCAGCAGCCGGTGCCGCTCAGGTGCAGGATGCTGAATGCGTTGATCGACGTGTCGCCGTACCAGTAGCCGCCGGAGAAACCGGAGCCGTCGCCCTTGCTGCTGTCGTATTGGGCGGTCGGTGTCATCGGGCTCCACTGCATCATCCCGAACGGCACCGTCGGCCCCGGGAACGTGCCGCCGCCGAGACCCGAGCCGACCGGGTCGGCCGGCTGGTCGGTCGCGTAGTCGGTGCCGATCAGCGGATTGACGTATTGCGCGACGCGAATGTCGGCGTTTTTCCTTGCCGTTTCGTTGCCGTTGTCGTTGTCGTTTTTGTTTTCGTTGCCGTTTTCATTGCCCTGCGGTTGCGCGGCAGCCGACATGTTCGCCGCGGCCACCGACGGCGAATCGCCATCACCACCGCATGAAGCCAGGACAACGCACAACGCCAGCAGCGCCGTTCTCCACCCCCAGTTCCTCGACATCACCTGTCTCCGTATCGTTCTTGAATCAGGATGTTGATTCGAACTACTGATCTTCTAGTCAGGATGCTTTTGATGAATTCCGCTTGCCCGGCCGATCGGTCGAAAGTCCCGGGGGCGTGTACTTATTTCCGTATTCGCGCACCTGGAAAAAGACGCGCCGGCATGTCGAAATACCGGCGCCCAGGACCCGATAATGGGCACAAGCGTGCCCAAATAAACGCGTTTTCTCTACCCCGTGTTTTTACGAATTTTTATTTTGTTTATCTAAACAAAATGCAATTGATTCGGTTTTTATGTGGAATGGGGGTACTGAATGCACGATTGGCCATCAAGGCTGCTTCGGCAGATCGACATAGTCTTCGAGCTCACCGGCGACATAAAGCCGCTTGCCGAGTCGCGGATACTCGCAGACGTCGTGTTCGAGCCGCTGCCCGCCCACGAGCAGCTCCAGCGGCGCATCGCCGGTGTTCTGCACCGTATGCGCCTCACCGCCGCGCGGAAAGCCCAGGAAATCGCCGGGTCCGATTGCCTCGGTGCACTCGCCGATCGTGACCGCGCCCGTGCCGGACAGCACGTACACGAACTCTTCTTCGTACAGGTGACGGTGATACTCGGCCGATTCGTGACCGGGCATCAGCGTGAGCAGGTGGACACCGAATTGCGTCAGGCCGGTCAGGTCGCTGAGTTGTCGCTTGAAGCGAACGGCATTGGGATTCAGCGAATGCACCGCGCGCGTCGGTTCCATCTTCGCGATATCGGCGGCCTTCAGCAGTTCCCGGGGGGAATGGGTCGACATGGGGGAGTTCTCTCGTTGGCGTCATGCTTCGATCGAGCGAGCCACCCAGGGCCGGCATGGCGCGCGTGCCTGCCATTGTCCGATATTTTCCTGCGCGCAAGGGCACGGTTCGACGGAACAACGACAGGTGGCACGTCGTGATCGGGACGCACCGCCACGTTGCCCACTCTTCACCTCTGCTTCGAACGTCGCCAGCACGCAGAGCACGGCGAACAGGCTCCATTCCTTGACGAGCGCATGGCGCTCACGCATCACGCCTCACGGCAGCAGCATCGCGGAGAACAGTTCGAACAAACCGTTCATCTGGAACGGCGTGCCGCCGGACGACGTGATCGCCGTCGGGCCGCCCGGCAACCGCCCCCAGTACAGCAACACGACGCCGTTTGCGGCAGTGAGCATGCCGGTCGCGGCCGCGAACCGCATCATCCGCGCCGGCTGCGGCTTCGCGATGAACGCGGTGCGCGTGAGTGAGCCTCCGCGCGCCGTTGCCGTTGCCGTTGCCGCTGTGGCTCAGCGCACGTGCACGCCGCGCAGTTCCGTCAGCAAGGCCACGAGACGATCGATGTGCGCATCTTCGATGCGCCACGACGACACGCTGATCCGGAACGCCGGCCGCCCCTGCCACACCGTCGCGCCGAACCACACGTCGCCCGACGCCTGCGCGGCCGCGAGGATCGCCGCCGTTTCGTCGTCGGTGCCGGCGCGCACGAGCACCTGGTTCAGCACGACGCGGTTCAGCACGTCGTAGCCGGCAGCACGCAGGCCGTCCGCAACGCGCGCCGCCTGCGCGCAATGCCGCTCGACCATCGTGGCCACACCAGCGCGGCCGAGCGAACGCAATGCAGCCCACACGGGAATGCCGCGCGCACGCCGCGAGAACTCGAGGTTCAGGTTCTTCTGCGCGTCCTGCGCGCCGCTCAGGTACACGGCGTCGCTGTTCATCGCGGTCGCGAGCGCGGCCGCGTCGCGGCAGATCACCATCGCGCCGTCGTACGGCGTGTTGAGCCACTTGTGGCCGTCGGTGGTCCAGCTGTCCGCGCCGTCGATGCCGTCCGTCAGCGCGCGCTTCGACGATGCGCGGGCCCACAGGCCGAACGCGCCGTCGACGTGCACCCACGCACCGGCCGCCTTCGCGGGCGGAATCAGCGCTGCGAACGGATCGAACTCGCCTGTGTTCACTTCGCCGGCCTGCACGCAGAGGATCGTCATGTCGTCGAGCGGCGGCAACTGCGCCGGGTCGATCCGGCCGTGCACGTCGACCGGTGCGACGATGAGGCGCTTCATCCCGAAACCGAGCACGCGCAGCGCCTTCTTCACCGTGATGTGCGCCAGCTCGGAGATCACGACCTTCACTTCGGGCGCGCCGATCAGGCCATCGGCGTCGATGTCCCAGCCCTTGCGCGCGAGCAGCGCGCGCCGCGCGGCCACCAGCGCGACGAGCGTGCAGGCCGTCGCGCTCGTGCCGAAACCGACCGCGCTGCCTTCGGGCAACCCGAGCACGTCGACGACCCAGCGCGCGGCCTGGCGCTCGATCGTCGCGGCCACCGGTGAATTCACATACGACGACGCGCACTGGTCCCATGCGAGCATCAACCGCTCGGCCGCAGCCGCGGCCGGCAGCGTGGCGCCGATCACGAAGCCGAAGTAGTTCGGGCCATTCGACGCGACGGTCGCAGGCGTGCCGCGCTCGTCGAGCAGGCGCAGGACGTCGTCGGCCGGGCGGCCGGTATCGGGCAGCGGCTCGTCGAACGCCGCCAGGCCGGCTAATGCGGCCGCGTCGGGAAACGCGCGCCGCTCGTTCGTCGCGGCCAGATACGCGTGCGCGCGCCGGTCGGCGTCGGCCAGCAATGCAAGTTCGTCCATGTCGGTTGCCTCGGTGAAAGTCAGAGTTGCAAAAGATCGCGGCCGAGCTGCTGCAGCGCGCCGTCGATCCGCTTGTAGTACGTGAACTTGCCGACGCGGGTCGCCTGCACGAGCCCGGCATCCGCGAGGATGCGCATGTGGCGCGTGGTCGTGGCCGGCGCGATGCCGAGCTTCTCGGTGATGTACGTGCAGCACACGCCGAGTTCGTCGAAATCGCCGTGCGGCTGCGGCGGGAAATGCTTGCGCGGCTGCTTGAGCCAGCGCATCACGGCCAGGCGGCTTTCGTTGGCCAGTGCGCTGATGCGGGTGACGTCGTCCATGAGAGTGCGGAGCTCGATTAACGTTTCGAATATTAGCTAAATGACGAAATGTGTACAATCGGTTTGGCGGGGGTTCTCACGACGGCAACGATGCCCGCACCAAGCAGAAGTGACTTCTTTACGCTTCAGCGACTACGATAGTGCTGGGGCGCCGATACGCGAGTGCCGTGCAGATTACCCGCAGCAAGCAACGGCACGGATCGGGATCGCGACGATCCCGGCCAGTGCCATCTCAACCGATAGCGGGCCGGGTATCCGCGTTTACTCCGTCATCAGAACTGAGCCGTGACCTGAAAACCCACTGTCACTCGTGCCGTCGGGAATCCCGATGGCTTGTAGATCGGCGTGCCGGCAAACAGGTCGTAACCGTAGGCGCCCAATCGGGTCGCGACGCTGCCCTTCACGCCGATCACGGCGCCGGCCAGTTGCGTGCCGACGAGTGTGACCGGCTGCGGGCCCCACACGCGGCCGTAGTCGATGCCCGCATATACCGCCAGCCCGGTTTGGCCGATCGGCGCCTGCAGTTCGTTGCGCCAGTAAAAGCCGCGGGAGGCGGCCAGCATCGTCTCTCCGTCGAATCCACGTACGGTGTAACGACTGCCGATCGTCAAGTCGTCGATGTAATACAGCGTGTCGCCCGTGTATTGTCCGTGGAACGTCGTCACGTAGCGGAACGGCTGCTGCGCGATTGCGAACGGCACCGACAGATTCGCATCGAGCACGGCCATCTTGTAGCGGTAGGTCGGGCCGCCGTCTGCCGCGAGGCTGTCGTCCTGCGCGCCGAACGCGCCGATACCCTGCCGGTAAGCGAGCATCCCATCGAACTGTGCATTGCCGAAATAATGGCGATCGGTCAGGCCGAACTCGACGAACGTGTTGTTGCGACGCTGCTGCGGAATTTCCGTATCCTCGATGAAGCTTTGCCCAAACCGGCGCGACAAGCGAAACTGCGCACCGAACACGTCGTTCTGGCTACGCGACAGCACGCGGTTCAGCTTGAAATCAACTGTCTTTGAATTGCCGCTCGCGATGAACGTCTGATTCACGCCAGCGATTTGCTGGTAGTACGTGTTGGTGTACGCCGATAGTGTGGCGGTCCAATAGCCCCACGGGATCGAGTAGAAGCCGTTCCAGCCATGCGAGCCGAGTCGCTTGTCGCCGAATTCCAGATCCTGGCTCACGCCAATGTTGAAGATATCGTTCAGGCCAAGGGGATTGTCGATACCGAGCGACAAGTTGCCCTGAAGGCGGCCCGTCGCGCGCGTGCCCGAGTTGTCGATCGAAGCGACGACCGTCCAGGGTTTAGTGCGCTTTACGTCGAGCACCACGTCGCTTTCGCCGGGAACGTCGGCTGGGACGATCTGCATCGATACGTCCTGGCTCGTCACGCGCTTCATCTGTTCGAGGCCTTGTTCGAGGTCGCGCAGATTCAGTAGTTCGCCGTCGCGAGTCGGAAAGGCGGTTTTCCACGTGCCGCGGAGCTTCTCGTCGGCAAAATGCACATGGCGGATTACGCCAGGGATCAGTGAAAACTTGAGGGTGCCAGTCGACAGATCCTGTTCGGGCAGCAGCACGCGCGTCGTCACATAACCGCGCGCCAGGATCGCTTGCGACAAGCCTTTGACGAGCAAATCGAGACCCTGTTTGCCAACGCACTCACCCGCGTAGTGCCCAATCCATTCACGCGCGAATGCGAAGCGATCCATCGGCAATGCCGATGCGCCTTGCGATTTCAGGGAAGCAGGCAGCGCATCGGGTACTTCGAGTACGAAACGCTCGATCCGAAAGCAAGGCGTTTCAGAAGGCAGCGTTGGATACTCAGCACTTCGCACCACTTCCGATCGCACCCCGGGCGCGGAGACTACCCGTTCACGCTCTCGTGCCTCTTCCTGCTGTCGGGTTTGCTGGTCGTTGCCCGGAATGATGAGACGGGGAGCTTCTTGCGCCGACACTGCCATTGGTATCAGCCATGCGGCCGACAGCAGGACGGCCGGGGTACGGATTGTCATAGATGTGGTGTTGTTAGTTCGATCTTATGGCTTAGGTGCAAGGTGTCCCGGAACCCAAACCCATTCGGTGCCGCTCCATTTCCAAAAGCCCATAACCCAGATCGTGCTCGACCAAGAGGGCAACACGGGTTCCATTTCAGGCTTTGGTGGAGGACGCGGAGGTGCGTCTGGTGGCACAGACTCACAAGCGGCAAGAAGCGCCAATATTGCGAAGGACTGGACCGTCAATACTGACCTAAATCTCATTCAATTTGCTCCTGAGCGCGCCCGCACAGAATGACTGTCGCATGTTTCGACCATAACAATAGAACGCACCAGTTCAATTAGGTTCGCTTCGCTTTCCCAACGCCGGCCACCATGGATTGGATATTAGTATCCATCGAATCTCCGCCCTTCCTTTCTCCGATTTCAGAAGATCGATCGGCTTTTTTCGCCCTGCCGCTGGCATCTTGTAATCCAACCACGGAAGTGAATCGTCTTCCATACACCCCCAAATAACAACTGCAATTTCCGGATCGGAAACGCGACGAGAAAGCTCTCTCGTTATGTCGTTATCAATCCATTTGGTCCTCATGAACTTAACGACTTCCTCCCATCCTTTCGGAAAATCTTCCATGTCAATTCTCACCCAATGATTTAAATGAAATCAAATTGACCCCGCTTCGGTTCTGTGCAGATGGCGCCAAGATAGCCTGATAGAGATGTAATTGACGGCCGCATGGTTACCACCTAACCGCAGCTTTCCCTTGATCAACGGAGAAGCACAAACCAATCTCGGTAATTTCGTCTATCAATCTGGCGCTGCCGAGCGATGAGATAGTCACCACCAAGACTTCATCGCCTGCAATTCATTACTGTTCCGGAATTATATTCCATTGACAGGCCATAGATATCAATCTGCTTCTCAGGAAACCATTCTGGGACAAGACTCAGCGCGGCGCGCCCTCCATCCTTACAAAACGATATTTCCTTTTCATTTGAGCCAACAACATTCCATCCTCGTGAAATAAACGCATCTCTGTAAGCGTTCAACAGCCGCTCATCCACTGAACGAGCATCAATACTCCTAATAATAAGCGCAGCGCTGCCTCGTTCATTATCTTTGGAAAAGACAGCCCTCCCACCCCGCCCGACAATCCAATCCATATCAGATTTCATTTTTCGGTATTTTTCAGCGGTATCCGTAGGGCTATTAACCAGAACTTTAGCAAAAAAAACATACATCGCCCCCAGCACCAAAAAACCGACAATCAAAGCTTTGAGTAACTTCATCAACGGCCACCTTCCATTATTGAACCTTGCCTATTTGCCCCCCGTACCCAACCCCTAAAGCACCACCCACACCAGGGACTTTTGTTACACCTCCAGCACCAATACCGATTTCAAAGGCAGTATCGCCGCCAATTGCATGATTGACTCCGGCGCAAACGCCGAACATACATGCACCAGCCCCAATCGACGCGCCGCTGAGGAAGTTATCAGTATTGTTCCCTCTCTGACTTGTAGGCAACCCTGCGTTTGATGCAACCATCCCGGTGGCAAGAGATATACCAGGCACTACCGGCACTGCACCACCAACCGAAAGATATGTGTTCCCGTTGTGGAGGTTTATTGTAAGAGATCCGCCCAAACCTAATGCTGAGCCTTGCACAGATAAGTAATCAAATGATCCGGTTCGCCTTGCAGACAGCCCCGATTGAAGTGTCGCGAAATCAGCTTGGGCATCTTGACTACTGTATTGAAACAAGTTGCCCGAGGCCAGCTGCTTTACCATGCCGCCATACGACCCAGCCGAGAGGAAAGTAGTCGCGTAGTTCTTCAATTGCGCTTGCTCAGCAACATAACCACGTCCCTCTTGCTCTAATGCCACATACTGGTTGTATTCCGACGTACCTACGGCATATTCGGCTGAACACCGAACCAGTGCACATCCGGCGGCCTCCAATTTATGTTGTTTGGTCGGGTCGCCATTCGCTAAATCCTTGATGACCTGCTTTTCTTCCGGATGCAACTGCCGATTGAACCGGTCAACGTTATACCCAGAGAACGCTCCCGCC
>NZ_SCNZ01000051.1:0-57157 GCF_005502655.1 Burkholderia sp. 4NA327C6
AGGAAGCGATGAGCGATAACTTCACGTCCAACACCCCGAACCTGTCGGCCTCCGCCATCTGGGCGCTCGAACGTCTCGCCGACGTCCGCTACGGGCGCGATGCGCCGGCGCTCGGCTGGTCGATCGCGAGCGAACTCGTCAGCGCGGGCTTCGTCAGCCATCCCGCGCACGGCCGCTCGGGCGCGTCGATCACGGCCGAAGGCCGGACCTTCCTGAAGAACCGGAAGTAGGCCGCCAGCGGCTGCACCGCAGCCCGTCCGTGCAGGGGTTTTGCTATCATTCCGGCTCCCTGTCTTGCCGAATTGGACATGCCCGCTCGCAGCGGGCCGCCGTCGCCTGCCGTCAATCGCACGTCGTCGCTCGCCGAGGAACAGCGCCGCCCGATCTGCCTGCCGGCGCGTGAACGGAACCCAACCAGCGCGGCATCGACATGCTGACGGCGTGGCCGTCCCATGCCCCCTCCTCTCCGGAAACCGCGATGCCGCCTGTCTCCTCCCCGCCCGTTCTCGACACGCCACGTCTCATCCTCGAAGGCCATCCGCTCGGCGACTTCGAGGCGCTCGCCACGATGTGGGCCGAGCCGAAGGTCGTCGAGCACATCTTCAACGGCGCGCCGTCCGCGCCCCGCGACTCGTGGATGCGCATGCTCGCGTATCGCGGGCTGTGGCCGCTGCTCGGCTATGGCTACTGGGCGATTCGCGAGAAGGCATCGGGCCGCTATGTCGGCGATCTCGGCTTCGCCGATTTCCACCGGCTCATCGAGCCGTCGATTCGCGGCGTGCCGGAAGCCGGCTGGGCCCTCGCGACGTGGGCGCACGGCAAGGGTTACGCGACCGAGGCGCTCTCGGCCGCGCTGGCATGGCTCGACGGGCAACACCGGTTCGAGCGCAGCGTGTGTCTCATCGCGCCGACCAACGTCGCGTCGATCCGCGTGGCGGAAAAGGCGGGTTACGGGGCGCCGGTGCAGATCCGGTTCAACGACACCGACTCGTTGCTGTTCTCGCGCGCGAGCCGATAGGCTGTTGACGACGGACAGGTTGCCGCCCGCGCACCGCATCAACTGGCGGCGCCGGCGCGCCCTCCCTGCTCATTCCCCCGCCGGCTCATAAAGGCGCGTAAAGAGCCCGTTGTCCATCGGCCAGCAGTTGCCGCAATCATCGCGCAAGATCCAGTCGCCGGACTTTACCGAACGCCAGCCCTCCGGTGTGGCGATCGCTCGTCCGCCTTCACGGGTTTCCACCCGATCATGGTCGCCATCGGCGAACCACTGTGTTGCATCGACATAACTGATGCGTTTTCGAAATCGCATACCGCCACCGAAATGTGGAGACCTGAACGGCACGTTCAAGAACGTGTCCGTGTCAATGCATGTGCGGCGCGAAACGCCGTGAAATGGATGCGCGCCACGAAGGAGATCGGGCGGCCATGACATCCGCCCCGGGCGACGGCGGCCGGGGCGCCAGCCCGGCTTCGCGCAACGCCTTCCGGCCCTCCGAGACGAGTGTCTCCAGCGTTTCCCGTGCGGTGATCGAGATCCGGATATCGATCTCCCGCATTCTGCCGATCGCCGTGTGAACCTCGTCGGGTTGATCGGGTGACAGCGCCATCAGGAATGCAGAACGTGTTTCTGCCGCCCGGACGGCCTCGCTCCAGTCGGCACTGGCAACTGCGACTTCGATCGCGTTCGTGAGGGATTCGAGACTCCGGATGATTTGAAGCGGCGTCATTTCGCATTCCTGTCAAAACGTCGTACCGGCCTTACGTTTGCCTCTGGAAGGCGGAGGTGACGTCGGCATCGATTCACACGCGTCGAACCTCGGCAGTGCGTCGCCGAACGGACGCACATGGCGAGCAATGGCACGCTGTCGGTCACCGCCTTCGCATCTGGATTCCTTCGGCGGCCAGCCGGAAGCGGGTGTGCTTCATGCTCGCCACCGAATCGCCACGATTGTAAGGACCTGTCCGTTGCCCGTTTCGTAATATTTTGTAATGATATGTCGAGCAATCTTTACCGGTTTGCGGCCCGGGCAGGCGTGCTTTCCATGCGCCATTTTTCCGCAAACGTTTTCGCGCGCACGACACCACGCCCGCCGTTGCTGCCGGCCGTGAGCCGGATACCACGCCTGACCTTATCGCCCAGCCATCTCCCGTTCCACAGCGACGCGACTTCACACTTGTGCCCGTCTTCCTGGCTGCATGGGCGTGGTGATTCGCGTGCGGACGGGGCGGCCCGGTGATGCAGATTTCGCCACATTCCACGGGAATGTTCAGAAGTATCATGCGCGTCTCTTCAGCTACCCCATGTCGGACTGGGCTTGAGCGCTCGCCACCATCCCGTTTCATCCCCTCGTTTAGCGATGCCCATCCGAATCCTGCTCGTCGAAGACGACGTCCAATTGTCCGCGCTGATCGCGGACTATCTGCGCACGCATCAGTACGAGGTGGACCGCCTGTTCGACGGCACCGACGCCGTAGCCACGATCGTCGCGCGTCACCCCGACCTGGTGCTGCTCGACATCAACCTGCCGGGCAAGGACGGCTTCGAGATTTGTCGCGAGGCACGCATGCAGTACGACGGCATCGTCATCATGATGACGGCCCGCGATGAACAGTTCGACGAGTTGCTCGGCCTGGAATTCGGCGCGGACGACTTTCTCCACAAGCCGGTCGAGCCGCGCATCCTGCTCGCGCGGATCAAGGCCCATCTGCGACGGGTGCGCATGCGCCCGGACGATGCCGCACCGGCATCGCCTCATCGTTTCGAGTTCGGCAAGTTTTCGATCGACCGGGCCGATCGCAAGGTTCGTCTTCCCGACGGCAGCACACCCCGCCTGACGTCGACCGAGTTCGACCTGCTGTGGGCGCTCGTCTGCCGGGCCGGCGAGGTGGTCAGCCGAAAGGACCTGACGCTGCTGCTACGCGGCATCGAGTTCGACGGCTTCGACCGCTCGATCGACGGCCGCATCTCGAAGCTGCGCCGCAAGCTGGGTGACGACCTGACGGAACCGAAGCGGATCAAGACGATCCGCTGCAAGGGCTATCAGTTCAGCAAGCACGGGTGGGATTGATTGGCTGCGATCGGGGGCCTGCGGTCTTCTCGCCGAGCGCGGTAACGGGGGCTCCGGGGCGAGCGCCAGCCGTTGCGCGAACACCTTCAACCCTTCGAGCAACGGCGTCAGCGCGTCCCACAGCGCTTTGTCGTGCAGGAGCCGAACGCGCCGACCGGCTGCCGCCCTACCGCATGTTTCCCGTATGACCGAGCGAATAGCGCCCCGGCTGCGGCCACACCGTCAGGCCGTGCGGCTCCATGCCGACGGGAATCGACCGGACCGCGCCGCTCGCGGTGTCGATCGCGTAGACGACGTCATCGAAGCGTCCCGACAGCCACAGCGTGTTGCCGTCCGCGCTGACGTTGCCCATGTCGGGGCTGCCGCCGCCGGGAATCGGCCAGGTTGCGACCACCTTGCGCGTCGCGAAATCGAGCACCGATACACTGCCCTTGCCGTGACGCGGCCCGTGGACGCGATTGGAGCCGCGATTCGCGATATAGAGCTTCGTGCCGTCGCGGCTCGGGTAGAGGCCGTGCGTTCCGACGCCGGTCGGGATGAAGCCGATCTTCGTGAACGCGTCGCCATCGACGACGTAGACACCGTCCGCCATCATGTCGGCGACATAGAACACCTTGCCATCGGGCGACACGCGGATGTCCTGCGGCATCCCTTTGCGGTCGAGTTCGAGATAGCCGACCACCTTGCGGTTCACGAAATCGATCTTGGCCAGCTTGCCGCCGAACTCGCACGTGAAGAGCGCGTACCGGCCGTCGATCGAAAAGTCGGCATGGTTGATGCCCTTGCATTGCGGCACCTCGAGGCTCGATTTCAGCGCCATCGTTTTCGGGTCGCGGAAGTCGAGCCGCGCATGTGCCTCGGCCACCACGATCGCGTCCTTGCCGTCGGGCGTGAAATACATGTTGTACGGATCGTCGACGTTCACTGTCTTGCCGGGCTTGCCCGTCTTCGGGTCGATCGGCGTCAGGCTGCCGTCGGTTCGCCCTTCCGCATTGTTCGCAACCCACAGCGTCTGCAGGTCCCATGCCGGCACGACGTGCTGCGGGCTACGGCCGACCGCGAACCGGTCGACGACCTTGTACGTGGCCGGGTCGATCACGTAGACGTCGTTCGATCTCAGGTTCGGCACGTAGATGCGCGGCAACGCGCCCGCTACCGCCGCGCTCATGCGGCCGGCCTGCGCCTCGCTGTACAGGTTGTCGGGATGGAGGACGGGCGGCATGCCGGGTACGGTCGCGACGGCGGCCGCCGCGATCGCCCCGCGGGCACCGAAGGCCAGCGCTGCCACGATGACGATCGCGGGGCGGGAGAAGCGGAGGTGACGGCAAAAGCGCGGTTGCATGACGATGCCCCGGTTCGATTGAGTGGAACGACGACAAAAGTAGCGCGATGGCGCGGCTGCGTCAGCGGCCGGCGATTTCCTTTCTGATAGCGTCGACGGTGCGCGACACGATGGCGTCGGTGCCCAGCCGGCCCAGCTCGACACTCGCATGACGCGGATCGCCGCCGTAGACGCCGTCGACGGCGCCCGGCTTCGCGGCGTTGCGCAGCTTGTCGACCCGGACCATGCGCGGCTCGACCGCCAGCAGCAGCGCCGTGTCGGCCAGCCCCGCATGCGTGCCGATATCCGCGGCCGGCACGCCATGCTCGCGCAGGATCTGGTCATAACCGTCGGAACTGGTGCCGTAATATGCGGCCGGCACGAACGCGCGCGCCCCCGTGCCGGCCCACGACTTGTTGAGCCTGGCGACCGACTGCTTGATGTCGTTCTGGTAGCCGCCGTGGTCGCCGAGAAACACGATGTTCGTGAAGCCGTGCACGCGGAAACTGTTGGCGGCGGATTCGAGGGTCTTTTCGAAGGCGTCGTCGGGCACGGTGATCGTGCCCGGGAAGCGCATGTGCGACGTCGGCGGCGCATAGCCGCCCTCGGGCACATAGGCGATGACGGGTGCGACGATCGCGTTGCCGAGGCCTTCCGCGATCCGCTCGGACAGCACCCTGACCCGCGCGTTGTGCTTGCCGAGCGCGACGTACGGCCCGCTTTGCTCGGTCCCGCCGATCGGAATCAGCAGGGTGGTCTTGCCGGCCCGGATGCTGTCGCGCAGTTCGGTCCAGGTCATGTCTTCGAGCTGCACCGTGCCCGGCGCCTGGGCGAGCGCGGCCTGCGCGACGGTGACAGCGAGGGCGGCGAAGACGGCGCGTGGCAGGCATTTCATCGCGGATTCTCGACGGAGGGAAAGGGGTGACGCTGCGTTCCCTCGAACCATAAACGAACTCGCCCGGCTTGTCGCTGACGTGGCGCAACGATTCACGCCGAAGGTCGCGAGAAAGCCATTCGTCAGGATTCCGTCTCGCGTCGCGAAGCCTGCCGCTCCCGGTCAGCACGCGACGAGCCCGTTCGAGGCGCGGTCGAGGGCCTCTCGCGC
Source organism: Burkholderia sp. 4NA327C6 (assembly GCF_005502655.1). Classification (NCBI taxonomy): domain Bacteria; kingdom Pseudomonadati; phylum Pseudomonadota; class Betaproteobacteria; order Burkholderiales; family Burkholderiaceae; genus Burkholderia; species Burkholderia sp. 4NA327C6. The sequence continues at coordinate 5,495 of NZ_SCNZ01000051.1, forward strand.
CCGCTCCTCGTCACCGCCGATCACGCCGGCAATACGGCCACCGCCTTGATCTCGACGATATAGCCGGGCGCGCCGCCCAGCATGTGCGCACCGACCGCCGTCCACGCCGGCTTCGGGTGCGCGGCGAGGTAACGGTCGCGTACCTGCATGAACAACGGCAGGTCGCGCATGTCGGTATGGAAGGTCGTCAGGTCGACCACGTCGTTGAACGACGCGCCGGCGGCTTCCAGCACGAGCTTCAGATTTTCGAACGCTTGCACGATCTGCGCTTCACGGCCTTCGACGATCTGCATCGCCGCATCGCGGCCGATCTGGCCGGATACGTACAGCGTATCGCCGACCTTCAGGCCCGGGGCATAGCCGATTTTCTCGTACACCGCTTCCATTCCCGCCGGAACGATGGCTTTGCGATTACTCATGGGAGTCTCCGTGGCCGGCGTCTTCGCGCCGGCCGGTGGGGTTGTCGATGAATACACGTTGACCGCGTGCAGGCGGCATCACGACACGCCGCTCAACCCGTATCGCCGCCCGCGACCGGCAGCACCGTGCCGGTGATGTAGCTCGCCTCGTCGGACGCGAGGAACAGGATCGGCGCGATCTGTTCGTCGAGGCTGCCGTAGCGCTTGAAGAACGTCGATTCCGTGACCTGGCGCACGGCCTCGCCCATCCATGCCTGTTCCTGCTCGCTGTCGCCGGCCGCATTGCGCGGCACGCGGCGCGGCGGCGCGCTGGTGCCGCCCGGCGCGGTGGCCACGACCCGGATGTTGTGCTCGGCGTATTCCATCGCGAGCGCCGCTGTGAGCGCATTGACGCCGCCTTTCGCCGCCGAGTACGGCACGCGGCGGATGCCGCGCGTCGCGTTCGACGAGACGTTGACGATCGTGCCGCCGCCGCGCGCGAGCAGGTGCGGCAGCACCGCGTGGCATGTATAAAGCGTCGGCATCAGCGAACGGCGGATTTCCGCATCGATCTGCGCCGGTTCGAATTCGGCGAACGGGCGCATGCGGATCGCGCCGCCGACGCCGTTGATCAGGATGTCGATGCCGCCGAACGTCTGCACGGCGTGCGCGATCGCCGCATGCGCACCGTCGTACGTTTCGAGATCGGCGACGAAGCCGGCCGTCTCGCCCCCCGCCGCTTCGGCCGCGACCTCGGCGACGAAATCCGCGCGGTCGACGAACAGCACCCTGCCGCCTTCGGCCGCCGCGCGCAGCGCGACGCCGCGGCCGATGCCCTGCGCGGCGCCCGTGACGACGATGACCTTGCCAGAGAATCGTTGCATGATCACGCCGCCTTTGCCGTGACGTTGGGGGTGAACTTCTCGTAGTGGAAGCTGTTCGGCTTCACGCCTTCGTCGTCGAAATACCTGCGCACCGCGTCGACCATCGGCGGCGGCCCGCACAGATACACGTCGACGTCGCCGTCGTTCAGCGCATCGGCCGGGATGTGCTGTGTGACCCAGCCCTTGCGCGCATGGCTCGACGCCCCATCCGCGACGACCGTCGCGAAGCTGAAGTTCGGCAGTTTCGCCGCGTAGGCTTCGATCGCGTCGACCAGTACGAGGTCGAGATCGCGGGTCACGCCGTAAATCAGGTGCACCTTCTGCTGCGACCCGGTGCGCGCGAGCACCTCGAGCATCGACAGGAACGGCGCGAGCCCCGTGCCGCCCGCGAGGAACAGCAGCGGCCGCTGCACGTCGCGCAGGTAGAAGCTGCCGAGCGGCCCGTGCAGTTGCAGCGTGTCGCCGGGCTGCGCCGATTCGAGCCACGTGCTCATCACGCCGCCGGGAATCTTCTTGATCAGGAAGCTGACCTTCGCATCGGCCGGTGCCGACGAGAACGAATAGGAACGATGTTGCCCGCTCGCGGGCACGTCGATGTTCACGTACTGGCCCGGCAGGAACACGGGCGCGGCCGCGCCGACGTCGAGTTCGAGCACGACGGCCGCATCGTTGTGCTGCTCGACCTTCGTCACCGTCGCGGCAAAGCCGCTCTGGCCCGTCTTGCATGCGACCGACGACGTCGGCACCGCGATCACGCAGTCGCTTTGCGGCACCATCTGGCAGGTCAGCACGAGGCCGCCGTCCTTTTCGTCCTCGGTGAGCGCGTCGTCGATGTAGTCGTCGCCGAGGTCGTAGCGGCCGCTTTCGGCGCGGCACTTGCAGGTGCCGCACACGCCGTCGGAGCAATCCATCGGCAGGTTGATCTTCGCGCGAAAGGCCGCGTCGAGCACCTTCTCGCCGGCCTTGCAGTCGATGAAGCGGGTTACCCCGTCCTCGAAGTTCAGTGCAATCGTGTAGCTGGACATGGCGTCGTCTCCACTTCCTTGTCTTTCATGACGAAACAACGGGCGTCAGACGTGATAGACGTCGAGCACCTGCCGGATGTAGTCGTTCTTCAGCACGATCTTCTTGTACGAGATCAGCAGTTCATCGCCCACCTGGCGCAACGTGACGAACATCGTGCCGAAGAAGTGATCGGTCACGCGGTAGCGGTGGTTCAGCGTGTGAAAGTTGTAGCGCACGTCCACCTCGTCGTCGCGTTCGGCCAGCACCTCGACGTTCGTCACGTTGTGGCTGGTGCGCGGCTCGGGCGTCGATGCGCCGCTGCGCTCCGTCTTGATCCGGAACACGCGATCCTCGAGGCCGCCGCGGTCCGGGTAGTACATCAGCGAGATCTGGCTCTGGTGATCGTCGGTCGGCCGATCGTCGTCGTCCCATGCGGGCATCCAGTACGTGACGTCCTCCGTGTAGCAGGTCAGCCACGCGTCCCACTGGCGATCGTCGAGCAGGCGCGCTTCGCGATACAGCGCCGCGCAGACAGTCCGGTAATCGAAGCTCATGCTGCCACCTCCCCGCGTTCCTTCTTCAGCGCATCGCGCATCACGTTCACCCAATGTTCGTGCTGGCACACGAACAGCCCTTCGTCCTCGCTGCGCTCGCCGGAAATGCGCGGGTTCAGCCCCATCTTCTTCGCGTTCTCGTCGGGCCCGTCGATCCACAGCGGCGCACCGCGCGACAGGTCGTTCCACATCGCCGTGATGCCCGCGTAACCGGCCTGGCATGCGCGGAACTCCTCGAGATCGTCGGCGGTGCCCATGCCCGTCACGTTGAAGAAATCCTCGTACTGGCGGATCCGCACCGTGCGGTCGGCCTCGCTCTCGCCCTTCGGCGCGAAGCAGAAGATCGTGACTTCGGTCCTGTCGACACCGAGCGGCCGCACCACGCGGATCTGCGTGCTGAACTGGTCCATCAGGAACACGTTCGGGTACACGCACAGGTTGCGCGTCTGGTTGACGATGAAGTCGGCCTGCACGTCGCCGACGCGCGCCTTGATCTCTTCACGGTGCTGATACACGGGCCGCACTTCGGGGTTCATCGTCTTGGTCCACAGCAGGATGTGGCCGTTGTCGAAGCCGTACACGCCGGCGACCGACTTGCTCCAGCTGTTCGCATCGACGGCCTTGGTGCCGTCCTCCTTGCGGCGGCCCATCGTCGCCGCGTAATTCCAGTGCACGGTGCTGACGTGGTAGCCGTCGCAGCCGTTCTCCATCTGCATTTTCCAGTTGCCTTCGTAGATGTAGGACGAGTTGCCGCGCAGCACTTCGAGCCCGTTCGGCGCCTGGTCGACGATCTGGTCGATGATCACGCGCGCTTCGCCGAGATACTCCTCGAGCGGCAGCACGTCGGCGCTGAGGCTGCCGAACAGGAAACCGCGATAGTTCGCGAAGCGCGCGACCTTCTTCAGGTCGTGCGAGCCGTGCGTGTTGAACTGCACCGGGTACTCGGTCGTCTTCTCGTCCTTCACCTTCAGCAGCTTGCCGGTGTTCGAGAACGTCCAGCCGTGGAACGGGCACGTGAAGCTGCCCTTGTTGCCGTGCTTGCGGCGGCACAGCATCGCGCCCTTGTGCGCGCAGGCATTGATCACCGCGTGCAGCTCGCCGGTCTTGTCGCGCGTGATCACGATCGGCTGGCGGCCGATCCACGTCGTGTAGTAATCGTTGTTGGCCGGGATCTGGCTTTCGTGCGCCAGGTACACCCAGTTGCTCTCGAAGATGTGCTTCATCTCGAGCTCGTACAGCTCGGCGTTCGTGAAGATGTCGCGGCGGCAGCGGAATACGCCGGCTTCCTTGTCGTCCTGCACGGCGGTGGCGAGCAGGTGATCCAGGTCGGTGGCTTGGTCGGTCGTGGCGGACATGTTGGCTCCTCCCATGCGCGTGCCGCGTCCTGCAAGCACGCTCGCATCGGTAATCGGTTGAATCTCGCGGGAACCCGGCCGGCGGCGGCGTATCGGCGCCGCGCCGGCGGGCGGTTGGCAGTTACGCCGTCGCGGCCGCGCGCAGGCGGTGGACGATCTGGTTGTCCTTGCCCTGCACCAGCGGCGTCAGCACGAAGTTGAACTCGATGTCCTTGTACGCATCGGCCTTCATGCCGAGTGCTGTGCCGCCGGTCTTGTCGACCACGGGCGGGATCAGCTCCTCGCGCGTCGCATACGCGAAGTCATCCCAGATCAGGGGATCGCCTTCGATGTTGAACTGCGTCGTCAGCTTGCGGTGGTCGTGGCTGTCGACGAAGAAGTGCACGTGCGCCGGACGGTTGCCGTGGCGGCCGAGGCGGTTCAGCAGTTGCTGCGTCGCGCCCTGCGGCGGGCAGCCGTAGCCGACCGGCATCAGCGTGCGGAATTCGTATTTGCCGTCGGCGCCCGTCTTCACCGCGCCGCGCAGGTTGAAATCGCTCTGCTTGCCGGTCGGGTCGAAGTGCGAATAGAAGCCGTGCGAGTTCGCGTGCCAGCATTCGACCACCGCGCCCGCGACCGGCTTGCCGTCGAGGCCCGTGACCGTGCCGTGGATCACGAGCGGGCCCGCGCCGTCGTCCGCGTCGAGGTCGATCTTCGACACGCCGTCGCGCACGGGCGCGCCGGCCACGTACAGCGGCCCCTCGATCGTGCGCGGCGTGCCGCCGTCGAGGCCGATCGCCTTGTCCGCGGCATCCATCCGGATGTCGAGAAACTTCTCGAGGCCGAGGCCGGCCGCAAGCAGCGCCGCTTCGCCGTCCTGGCCGAGCTTGTTCAGGTAGTTGACGCCGGCCCACACTTCGTCGGGCGTGATGTCGAGATCGTCGATCGCCTTGAACAGGTCGCCGAGCAGCCGCAGCACGACCTGCTGCGTGCGCGCGTTGCCGCCGTTCGTGCCGCTCGCGCCCGCGTTCGACGCAGCCTTCAGCAGATCCTGCACTTCCCGGGTATCGAAAACTTTGACGCTCATGATGATGTCTCCACGTGTATTGGGGGAATGACGGCCTTTGCCCGGCCAGGGTTATCGCGCGACTTTCGTCAGCCCGTCGCGGGTAAAACGCCTGACCTTGTTCTCGTCGAGTTCGATGCCGAGGCCAGGGCCGTCCGGCACGGTCAGTTCGAAGTCGCTGTAATCGAGCGGCTGCGTCAAGATCTCTTCGGTGATCAGCAGCGGCCCGAACAGTTCGGTGCCCCACTGCAGGTTCGCAAAACTCGCGAACAGATGCGCGGACGCCACCGTGCTGAACGCGCCTTCGAGCATCGTGCCGCCGTACAGCTCGATGCCGGCCGCATCCGCGATCGCGGCGACGCGCTGCGCGGCGAACAGGCCGCCGCTTTGCTCGATCTTGATCGCGAACACGTCCGCGCCGTGATGCTTCGCGATGTCGAACGCGCTGTCGGGGCCCTGCAGGATTTCGTCGGCCATCAGCGCGACCGGGAAGCGGCGCATCAGGCGCGCCAGCGCCGCGGCCGAGGCCACCGGCTGCTCGACCAGTTCGCAGCCGGCATCGGCCAGCGCCGGAATCGCGCGCGCGGCCTGCGTTTCGCTCCACGCCATGTTCACGTCGACACGCACCGACGCGCGATCGCCGACGGCTTTCTTGATCTCGGCCACGTGGCGGATATCGGCCTCGGGCGCCTTCGCGCCGATCTTCAGCTTGAATACGTTGTGGCGGCGCAGGTCGAGCATCCGCTCGGCTTCGGCGATGTCGGTGGCCGTGTCGCCCGATGCGAGCGTCCATGCGACCGGCAGGCGGTCACGTCGGCGGCCGCCGAGCAGCTCGCTCACCGGCACGCCGAGCCGCTTGCCATGCGCGTCGAGCAGCGCGGTTTCCAGCGCGCTCTTCGCGAAGTGGTTGACCTTCGCGAGCTTGCCGAGAAACGCCATCAGCGTCTGGATGCGCGTTGCGTCCTTGCCGATGATCGCCGGCGCGAGATACGTGTCGATCGCCAGCTTCATCGCCTCGGGGCTTTCCGGGCCGTACGCCATGCCGGCGATCGTCGTGCCTTCGCCGAGACCCGTCACGCCGTCGCTGCAGAACACCTTCACGAGCATCAGCGTCTGGCCGTGCATCGTGGCCACCGACAGCTTGTGCGGGCGGATCGTCGGCAGGTCGACGAGGCGGGTTTCGATGCGTTCGATGGTGACGGAGGACATGGGGCACGCCGTGTGGGTGAAGTTCTTGAGGCGATTTATACGTCTCGGCCAGATCGAGCGTCCAATACTTTTAGGCGGTCATTTCAATACCTGGCAGGTATTGAAATTCGGGGATATTCGTTGGATGTCGCTGTTTACCATACCCGTCTTGACAGGTGGTGCGGTCTGGAAGCCATGCTGGATCGGGGGGAGCGGCCACCCGGGATATGGGCAGCCGAAGACGCGAATGGCATCGGTCGCCACGCGCGCGGCGACGCAAAAAAATGGCCTCGGCGTGCCGCTGTCAGGGTTTTCCTGATGCCTCACCCGGAGGGCTCGTGGGCGAATTTCTCGATATGCGCGGTTGGCGGCTGGCTTCGCGTGCGCTTTGTTCGGCTGGTTGTCGGCTCGAGACCCGGTGGCGCTGGCGGGGTTTCCGTATGCAGCGGAGCGTGCTGACAGCGCCCCGTGAACCCGCACCGCCTGTTCATGAATCCGACGTCTATTTCGATCGGATCGGGTTGGTGAAATCGCATGGACGCTCACCGAACTTCAGACTAGCTCCGCGAATTTGCCATTACCATGTGCATTCCGTTGCAAGAGACCGACGATCGATGTCTTCCCCAAAAAAGAGAAAGTCCACTGCCGATCAACTGCTGCTCGACAGATATCGGAATATCGCTGACGGTATCGCTGCGCTGTTTTTCCCCTACGCGGAAGTCGTCATCCACGACCTGACGAGCCAGTCCGTCGCCTACATAGCCAACAACCTGTCAAAGCGCGAGGTCGGCGACGATTCCGCTCTGGAGGAAATAGAAGGTACGGCGATCGAAAATGTGATCGGCCCATACGAGAAGATCAACTGGGATGGCCGTCGGATGCGTTGTGTGAGTGTCCTGGTGCCAGGCGAATCGACAAACCCTGTCGGCGTCATGTGCGTCAATTTCAACGTGGCGGCTTTCGATGATGTCAAGCAAGTGCTCGATTTGTTCATCACGGGCGCTGGACTGGTGCGGCCACCGGAGGAACTGTTCAAGGACGATTGGCAGGAGCGGATCAACGCCTTCCTGCATGGGTGGTTGCGCGAACGGCAGCTTGCGCTCAATTCGCTCTCGCGTGAGCGCAAGCGTGAACTCGTGGAAGCCTTGTATGAGGAAGGCGCGTTCAACGGGAAGAGTGCCGCGAACTATATCGCCAACGTCCTCGACATGGGGCGGGCGACCGTCTACAAACACTTGAAGCAAATGCGCGAAGTTGCATGACGCACGCGGGTGAGCGGCACTGCGGCGCGTACTCGGACGTCGCGTTACTCCGCGGTGCGCAATGTCGGTCCAGGCGGCCGCAGAGCCGCCCGAACGATCAGTGAAAACGAATCAGCTGACTTTGCTCCGCAGGAAGTCCGACACGCGCGCAAGCCCCTCTTCCAGAACGGCTCGGTTGTTCGCATATCCGATCCGCACGTAGCCTTCCATGTCGAGCGCGCTACCGGGCGTAAACATCACACCCGTTGCTTCGAGCAACTCCGTGCAGAATTCGCGCGACGGCATGTCGAACGCATATTTGAGCAGCGCGGTCGTTCCGGACTTCGGCTTGATCCACGAGATCGCCGGCTCCCGCTCGACCCATGCTTCGAGAATCGCCAGATTGGTCCGCACGATGTCGTGATTGCGCTTCAGGATCGCGTCACGATGCTCGAGGGCCAGCGTCGCGAAGTAATCGTCGATCATGCCGACACTGATCGTGTTGTAGTCGCGATGCACGGCGACTGCGTGAATCAGCTCGACGGGGCCAGCGATCCAGCCAAGGCGCAGCCCCGCGAGCGAGTACGTTTTCGACATGCTCGCGGTGCTGATGCCTCGCTCGTAGAGGTCTGCGATCGACGCGCTGTAACCGCTGCCTGCCTGGTCGGTCCCACGATACACTTCGTCGCAGAGCACGTACGCGCCGCGGCGCCGCGCGATCTCGGCGATCTTCCCAAGGAACGCTTCGTCCATCAGCGAGCCGGTCGGGTTGTTCGGGTTGTTGATGGCAATGAGGCGCGTCTTGTCGTCGACGAGCGATTCCAGTTCCGCAAGGTCCGGCAGGAACCGGTTTTCCTCGCGGAGCTTGAGGGTCTTGACGTTAGCGCCGTAACTTTCCGGAATCGAGTAGTGTTGCTGATACGTCGGCAGCACGGAGACCACCGTATCGCCGGGTTCGACAAGCGTCTCGTAAATGAGCGCGTTGCCTCCGATCGCGCCGTGCGTCACGATCACGTTCGATACGGCTTGTCGCGCGTACGTGCCGGCAATCGCTTCACGCAGGCGCTGCGTACCTTCGATCGCACCATACGTCAGCTTCATCGGACGCAGGTCGTCGAGTACGGATTCCTGGCGGCCTGTCATCGTGAGAAGCTGATCGACCGTCAGGGATTCGACGCAGGTCTCCGCGAGGTTATATGTGCAATGGTTTTCATAGAGGTCCATCCAGCGCTCGACGCCGAATTCCTTGATCTTCATGGTCGTTCCTTCAGTGAGATGGGTTGAGCGGCCAGACAGCGGCCACAGGCAATGTGAATGATGTTCGTGCGGTGGTCGCCGTGACGGTTACTTGGCGATGATGTCCCGTTTGAAGTATTGAACCGACAGCTTGCTCAATGTACCGTCCTTCTTCAGTTCGGCAAGCGCCGCGGAGACCTGGCCACGAAGGGCGGCGTCTTGCTTCCTGAACGCCCAGCCGACGCCCTCACCGAGAGTCGCAGGATCTTGTAACGGTTTGCCGAGCATCGCAAAGTCACGGCCCTCCGGTTTGTCCAGGAAGCCTTCCTGAGCTGTTTGCGATTCTTGCACGGCAGCATCCAGGCGACCTGCGGCGAGGTCCGCATACACCAGATTCTGGTCTTGGTACGGTGTAATCGTGATCCCGTGCGGCTCCCAGTTGTGCTTCAGGAAATCCTCCTGGGACGAGCCTTGCAGCACGCCGATACGCTTGCCTTTGAGGCGGTCGACATCCGGCAACAGTCCGGAATCCTTGCGGGCGATCATTACCATCGGGACAACGTAGATCGGCGGAGTGAAATCGACCAGTTGCTTGCGCTTTTGCGTAATGTTCAACGCCGAGTTGACCACGTCGAACTTGCGGGCCTGGAGTGCCGGCAAGAGCCCGTCGAAAGCATTCTCGACCCATACGCACTTGACCTTCATCCTTGCACACACCGCGTTGCCGACGTCGATATCGAACCCCTGCAGTTGCCCCGCCGCCGTTTTGCTCTCGAACGGAGGATAGGCGGCTTCGATGCCGAATTTCAGCGCTGCCTGACTGCCGGCGCACGCAAATCCAGCCGTTCCCAGGGACAGGGCGACGGCGCAAACCAGATGCTTCATCTTCATACCAACTCCGCAGGCGATGATCGAGTAATGGGGCCGCAACCTGTTGATGGGTGGGCCTCGGCGGGCTACCTCGTACGGCACAACACAATGAAGACAAATTGTCCATATGAGACACCTTGGCCAAGTATCACCTTCCAAAACACGAATGTCCATAGTAGACTAAAAATCTACATACGGACATGGAACGGGTTCGCCCGAGATCACTGGATGAATGCTCGACTGAACGATTTGCCGTGCGTCGTGGATGAGGCGCGGGTTCGCGCCGCATTGCCGGAACTGGATATTCGCGGCGCACTGGAGCGGATGTTCCGCTCGCTCGCCGACGGCCGCGCGGTGCAGCCGCCGCAGACGCTGACGCTGTTCCCCGATAACGCCGGTGACTTCATTACCTACCTCGGCACGCTGGCGGACGAGCGCGTGTTCGGCGCGAAGCTTTCGCCGTACGTGCCGACCAGTGGCCGCGCCATCGTGACCGCGTGGACAGCGCTCATGTCGATGGAAACGGGGCGACCGCTGATGTGGTGCGACGCCGGCCTGCTGACCGCCGAGCGCACTGCAGGGGCGACGGCATTGGCGGTTGAGCGTCTCGCGAGGCCCGATGCGGCACGACTGGCGCTGATCGGGACCGGGGCGCTGGGCCTGGCGCACCTGCGCCACCTCGCGGCCGTTCGCGCGTGGCAAACCATTCACGTGTATTCGCCGGAGCTGGCCACAGACCTCGGCAGACGCAATCTGGTGAAATCGATCAATTCGCGGATCGTCGTCACCGAAAGTCTGGACGCATGCGTGCGCGATGCGGACGTCGTCTCCCTTTGCACATCATCCGGCAAGCCAGTGCTGACGGACGGCATGCTGACGCGTCCGGCGCTCGTGACGTCGATCAGCACAAACGTCGCCGACGCGCACGAAATTCCGCCGGCGTGGCTGCCGGAGATGGACGTCTACTGCGACTATCGAGCGACGACACCGATGAGTGCCGGAGAGATGAAAATTGCGGCGGCCAGGTTCGGTTGGAGCGCTGACGCGATTGTGGGTGATCTGCCGGAGCTGGTTGCGAACCGTGCGCGGTTGCCATTGTATGAGCGCCATGCGTTCTTCCGTTCTGTCGGACTCGGGCTGGAAGACATCGCAGTCGCTACGGCGCTTTATCGGCTCGTCGCCGGTGACGTCCGGCATTGATTGAACATGCGCGCCCCGGCGGCATTCATGCCGGCCGCCAAGACGCGCCCGAGGAGACCACACATGACCTATCGACGTATCGAGATCCCTCTGCCGTCCCCGGCGCCGGGCGTTGCGCTCCACCTGACGGCGCATCAGTTCGGTCGCCCCGATAACGGGCGCAGCATCTATCTGCATGCGGGGCTGCATGCCGACGAACACCCGGGCCTGCTGGTCCTGCAACATCTGCTCGAGCGGCTACATGTCCTCGACGAGGCCAATAGAATCAGCGGCTGTGTCACGGTGGTGCCGTACGCAAACCCGATCGGTCTGTCGCAACGATTGTTCGGTCCCGTCGTGGGCCGTTTCGACTTCGAAAACGGGGAAAACTTCAACCGCAACTTTCCATTGCTGGATCGGGCCGTTGCAACACGCCTGCGTGAGGCTGATGCGCGCGGTCTGACGCGGCCCCAGTGGAAGCGCTATTTCCACGGCTTGCTCCTCGAGCGCGACGATCTGAGCCCCGCGGCGGCGATGAAGCTCGAACTGGCGAGGCTCGCAATCGAACACGACATCGTCCTCGATCTGCACTGCGACACGGACGCGGTAGCACACGTCTATGCGTCGACACTGCAGCGCGATCGGGCCATCAAGCTCGCTCACCTGATCGGGGCGCCGGTCGTGATGCTCGAGCCGTCACTGGCAGGTGGCGGCGCATTCGATCAAACGCACTCGAGCGCATGGGGTGAATTGCAGAAGGCCGGTACGTTCAATGCGGACGAATGCGGTTTCTCGGCGACGATCGAATTGCGCGGTCAGGCGGACGTCGACGATGCGCTTGCGCTGGACGATGCCCGGCGTCTATTGCATTTCGCAGAATCGGAGGGGGTGTTGTCTCTGCCCGAGGCAGACGACGATCCGCGACTGGACGAGCCGCCCAAGGTGTTTCCTCTGCAGGGAGCCGCGCATGTCCGATGCCCGTGCGCGGGCGTGATCGTCTACCGGCGCGCGCCCGGAGAGCACGTCAGTGCGGGCGAGACATTCGCGGAAATCGTGCGTCTCGACGGGGAGATCAATTCGCGCGCCCCGGTGATCAGTCCGATCGACGGCGTACTGGTTGTGCGTCAGTTGCAAAAGCTCGTCAGGCCGGGGCAGCGGGCGGCATTGATCGTCGGAGATGCAGCGCTGGATGGACGCGAGCCCGGCAATCTGCTGCTCGATTTCTAATCGCCCTATTGCATGCCGGACCCGCAGGGAATGGGAGTCAAGTGATGGAGAAAGTGGAAATCCCGCTGCCCGGTACCGCTCCGGGGATGCGCCTGATGCTGCGCGAATATGCATTCGGCCCCAAAGATGCGGATCGATCACTTTACGTGCAGGCTGCATTGCACGCGGGCGAGGTGCCGGGGCTTCTCGTCATCCAGCATCTGCTGGAACGGCTCGCGTCGCTGGAGCGCATTGGGGCCTTGCGCGGGCGCATCGCCGTCATGACCTGGGCGAATCCGATCGGTATGCAGCAGGTCGTTGGTGGAGCGCTGACCGGGCGCTTCGATTGCGCAGGAAGCGGCAATTTCGATCGTCGATTCCCGGATATCCGCGCGGAGGTCGTCCGGCGGATCGCGTCTGGCGATCGTCCCCTGACTCGCCGAAACGCGCAGGCGTGGCTGACGACGATCGCGGCGCCGCCGACACACGGTACGGACCCGGTCGAATACCTGAAATCGGTGCTGCTATCCCGCGCATTTGCCTACGATATGGCGCTCGATCTGCATTGCGACAAGACGGCCGTCATGCACGTGTACAGCAATTGGGCGCACGAAGCGCGCGCTGTCGCACTTGCGCGGTGCCTTGCCGCTCCCGTGCTGCTTCTCGAGGAGCACGCTGGTGGCGGAACGTTCGACCAGGCATTTCACGATGCATGGAATGTATTGCGCCAATCCGGCTTGCCATGCGATTCCCGTCAGGGATTCGCCGCGGTTGTCGAGCTGCGTGGACAGCGCGATGTGTCTGATGAGCTAGCGACTCACGACGTCGATGCATTGCTTGACTTTCTGAGAGTCGAGGGCTTTGTCACGGATCGACTGGCAGGGGCACCGCAAAAGGCGCCGGCAATCGCCGCACTCGAAGCCGTCGATCACTTGAAGGCAACGCAAACCGGAATGGTCACGTGGCATGTGCCGGTCGGGACGCGCGTCGAGCGAAATGAGGGGATCGCGGAGATCGTCGGCGAGGCGCGCGATCGGACCGTGTGCCGAACGATGGTCCGATCGCGCACGGACGGGATTCTCGTCGCCAGAATGCATGTCCACTACGTTCTGGCCGGACAGCGGATCGCAATGATCGCGGGGAGCGAGCGAATTCCCGAGCGCATCACGGGGGCGCTTCTTCCGGACTAACTAGCTGTAATGGCTGCGACGCGATCTGACAGGCGGTCGGACCGATGGAGAAAAGGCCGCTAATGACGGAACGCTTCTCTTCGGCGAGTTCCAACCGCGCCATCGACTGGATCACGGCATGAGCGGCGCCAAGCGCAGCGCCATTACGCAGGCGTGAAGCCCCGTTCAGCGGCCGGCACCCGCCACCGACGCCTGCCATTGCGCGGCCACGGCGGCGTAATCGCTGACCTTGAACGCGGAGCCGTCCTTGACGTGGACCCAGCCGAGCGTGCGCTCCGCGAGCGGCTTGTCGTGGTCGTCCGTCGCGATCTTGACGATCGCCTGCGCACGCACATGGACGAGACCGTCCGGATAGTCGGACGACGGGTTCGCCAGCGTCACCGTCACGAACGGCCCGAGATCCTGCAGCAGTTGGGCGGCCGGCGGATGGTCGGCCATCAGCAACGAACCGCCCTTCACGCGGTCGTCCACGCGAATCGCCGTGCCGCCCGGCCGCCGCTGCGCAGCGGTCGGCTGCGACATCCACAGCACGTGATCCGGGTTGAGATAGACCACATCGGGGTCGCCCATCGCGTCGCGGGTTTCAATCCGGGGTATCGGCATGCAGCGTCTCCAGTCGAATATCGGGCACCGAATGCCGGTGCGTCGGCATCCATGATGATGCCGCAATATGTCGGTTTGCCGCGTACCACGCCAGGCCGGATAGCCGTGCGCGACGCACGTTACCGTTTCGCAGGTGCGCCGACGTCGTCGAGCCGTGGCTGACACCGCTTCGCGCCAACGCGACCCGCGGCCGGGCCGCACCGCCTACCCCCGCCACGTCGCGTCCGCGAGCTTCGCCACCAGCTCGTCGTACACGACCCGGATGCGCCGGGGCATCGGCCCGCGCCGCGGCCGATAGACGTGCAGCTTCCACGGCTCGGGCTCGAGGCCGGGCAGCAGCCGCACGAGGCGCCCGTTGTCGACGTACGGCCGGACGAGGTACTCCGAGCACTGCCCCAGCCCCACCCCCGCACAGATGGCCTCGATCTCCACCTCGGTATCGTCCGTCAGGTATGCCGGCGACGACGGGACGAACTGCTGCTCCCCCCGAAACATCCACGGCCACGGGCGGCCGCTCGCGCGATCGATCAGGCACGTCACCGGCATCGATTCGAGGTCCTTGCGGTTTTTGGGCTCACCCAGCCGCCGGATCAGCGACGGTGCGCCGACGATCCACATCGGCAACGGCCCGACCATGCGCGCGACGAAGCGGTTGTCGCCGATCGCCCCGACGCGCACGCCGATGTCGATCTGCTCGTCGACCACCGGCGACGGCACGTCCGACAGCCGCAAGTCGGGCACGAGCCCCGGATACCGCTGCATGAGATCGCCCAGGATCGGCTGGACGTAACGACGCCCCATGCCCGACGGCGCCGTGATCCGCACGACGCCCACCGGCTCGTCGGCCTGGCCGGTCGCGGGGCCGAACAGCCCGTCGACGGCAGCCAGCGCCGTCTGCGCGTCGCGCGCGAAGGCTTGCCCGAACGCGGTGATCCGGATGCTCCGGGTCGTCCGGTGAAACAGCGTTTCGCCGAGCATCTCCTCCAGGTCGCGCACCGCGCGTGTCACCACCTGCGGCGACACGCCGAGGCGCGCGGCCGCCTCGCGGAACGTGGGCGCCGCGGCGGCCGCGGCAAAGATCTTCAGGATGTCGAGTCGATTGAGCATGGAGAACCCTCCTGGCGCGCGCATGCGGCTTCGCGCTTCATTCCCAAAACGGGAATTCTGAATGCGCCATTGTTCCATTTTTTTACGACTCGCGAGCGACCACAATGCTCGTCAAGCGTGCATCGCAACCGATTCGACTCAGCCACATGCGTCGCTTTCAAACATCACTCTGGAGAACTTCATCATGAACGCAAGCACGAAACCGGCCCAACTCGACGGCCGCATCGCCCTGGTAACGGGCGCCAGCTCCGGCATCGGCCGCGCGTCGGCCATCGAACTCGCGCGGCGCGGCGCAAAGGTCGTCGTCTCCGCGCGGCGCAAGCCCGAGCTCGATCAACTGGTCGACGAAATCGTGACCGCCGGCGGCGAAGCGAAGGCCTTCGTCGTGGACGTCGCGAACGAAGACGATCTGCGCAAGCTGTTCGATTTCACGGTATCGACCTACGGCCGCCTCGACATCGCGTTCAACAACGCGGGCACGGAAGGCGTGTTCGCGCCGCTGCTCGAGCAGGATGCCGAGCGGTTCGACATGGTGTTCGAGCCGAACGTGCGCGGTGTATTCAACTCGATGAAGTACGCCGCTGAAATCATGCTGCGGCAGGGTTCGGGCAGCATCATCAACAACGCATCGATGGGCGGGCTGATCGGCTTCGAGAATGCGTCGGTCTATATCGCGAGCAAGCACGCGGTGATCGGGATGACGAAGACCGCTTCGATCGAATGGTTCAAGCGCGGCGTGCGGGTGAACGCGCTGTGCCCGGGGCTGATCGAAACGCCGTTCCATCATCGCGGCATCTGGCCGTCGGAAGAAGCGCAGCAGGCGTTTGCCGCATCGACACCGGCAGGACGCTGGGGCTCTGCCGAGGAGATGGCGACGATCGTCGCGTTCCTTGCATCGGACGACTCCAGCTATGTGTCAGGTCATGCGCTCGTGGCCGACGGCGGCTACTCGGTGGCATGACCCGCGAAGCGCGAGGCCGGGCCGTGGCGACCTGCGCCCCATGCCGGACGCCGCCAGCCGGCGCTGGCTAGGCCGCCGCCTGCCTCGCGTGCAGCCGCAACGCCAGCCACGCGATCCCGACGGCCACCGCGCCGACCACGCCGCCGAACGTGCCGATCCACGGCAGCCCGAAGTCGCCGGCGATATGGTTGCCGATCAGCGCACCCGCGCCGATCCCGACGTTGTACAGCCCGGAGAAGATCGACACCGCGAGGTCGGTCCCCTCCGGCGCCAGCTTCAGCACCCATGCCTGCATCGCCAGCCCGAAGCAGACGATCGCTCCGCCCCAGACCAGCGTATGCACGGAGAGCGTGACGATGTTCAGCGCGCACGGGAACAGGATCAGCAGGCATCCCGCCAGCGCGACGATCGACCCGAGCAGGAAGTCGTCCGGCCGGTGCGGATAGATGCGGTTGAAGCAGATCGCGGCCGGTATGCCGGCGACGCCGAACAGGATCAGCACATACGTGATCCGGCTGCTGCTCGCGTGGTTGACGCTCTGGACGAAAGGCTCGATGTACGTGTACGACGTGAAGTGCGCGGACACGACGAGCACGGTAATCGCGTACAACGCCACCAGCGCGGGCTTGCGCAGGAACACGCCGATGCTGCCGAGCGACCCGGCGCCCTGGCTCGGCGATACAGGCAACGTCGCGCGCAGCAGCAGCAACGCGACGCCGGCCGCGCCGGCAATGATCAGGAACGTGACGCGCCAGCCGAACGTCTCGCCGACCACGCGCCCGAGCGGAATGCCGGCCACCATCGCGATCGCCGTGCCCATCGCCAGCAGGCTGAGCGCGCGGCTTTTCCGGTCGCTCGGTGCGAGCCGCACGGCCAGCGGGACGGAAATCGACCAGAACACCGCATGCGCACATGCGATGCCCAGCCGGCCGACCATCAGCACCGCGAAATTCCACGCGACACCGGTCACGACGTGGCTCGCGATGAATACCAGCAATGCCCCCGTCAGCAGCTTGCGGCGCTCGACGTGGCGCGTGGCCAGCGTCAGCGGCAAGGACACGACGGCCACGGCCCACGCGTAGATCGTCAGCATCAGGCCGACGTCGGTCGGCTGCATGTGCAGGCTGTCGCCGATCGCGCTGAGCAGCGCGACGGGCACGAATTCGGTGGTATTGAAGATGAAGGCGGTGAGTGCCAGGGTCAGGACACCCCACCACGAGTGCTTGGAACTGACGGCGTCCGGTGTAGCCATACCTGGAATCGGCGAGACGAGGGTTGGGGGCGCGCGGCGCGGAGAGCCCGGCCCGGCGATCGCCGCGATTGTACCAGCGGCACATGACACGGCGCGGCACGGGGTGGCGTCGCGTCGGTGGGCCGCGGGACATGGTCATGACATCGCCGCGCGCCGATAATGTGCGGACACGCTTCACGACCCGTTCGCTCGCCCCCTTTCGAGCCAGGAGATACACATGCGCATTGAAACGTCTTTTCTGTTCGATCTCGACGGCACGCTCGTCGACAGCGTCTACCAGCACGTGCTTGCGTGGAAGGAAGCGCTCGATGCCGAAGGCATCGAACTGTCGGTGTGGCGCATCCACCGCAAGATCGGCATGAGCGGCGGCCTGTTTTTGAATCAGTTGCTGCGCGAGACGTCGGGCGACCTCGACGCGGAGCGCGTCGAGCGGCTGGCACGACTCCATGCGGCCGCATACCAGCGGCTGCGCGCGCAGGTCCGGCCGCTGCCGGGTGCGCGCGAACTGCTGGCCGCGCTGTCGTCGGCGGGCATCCGCTGGGCGATCGCGACCAGCGGGCGCATGGAGACGGCCGCCATCAACCTCGAGGCGCTCGGCGTCGATCCGGCGAAGAACGTGGTGGTCACGCGCGACCAGGTCAAGTACGCGAAGCCCGACCCTGACCTGTTCCTGACGGCCGCCGCGCAACTGAACGTGCCGATCGAGCACACGGTCGTGGTCGGCGACAGCATCTGGGACATGCTCGCCGCCGCCCGTTGCCGCTCGCTCGGCGTCGGGCTGCTGTCGGGCGGATACGGCAGCGACGAACTCGAACGCGCGGGCGCGCTGCGCGTATACGACGATCCGGCGGATCTGCTGTGGCACCTCGACGAGATTGCTGCGCGGCCCTGAAACGCCTGCTTCGCCGACGGCGCCCGCGCCGGATCGCCGTCGGCTTCGCCAGGTCGCGAACGACCATCCGGCACATCCCCGCCGTATCGGCACGTGGCCGCCGAGCGGTTCAATCGTCGTCAATGCGCTTGTCGATCAGATAACGGCCCCGCTCGACGCCCGCGAGCAGCGCCTCGTTCTCGGTCATCCAGTCGGGGCCATCGGCCGCCGGCGCGACCCGCTCGATGCGTTCGCCGCCGACATACACCTGTACCTCGTCGCGCCACGCGCCGCGGTCGTTGCGCCGCGCCCACACGCGTATCTCGTGCCCGCGATACGGGTCCCGAATCTGTGCGTCCTGTTGATTTTGCACGGTGGCCTCCTGTACCTATCTGCGATGACGATGCAAAAAATACGCGCCGCATGATCGCCGCGCACCCCGTCGGCCCCGCGCGCACGCGCCGTGCCCGGTGCCCGCCTGCTGGCACGCGGTTTGCGCGCCGATCGCAGACGGAACCGCCATGGGCACGCGCCGCGAGCCCGTGACAGGTTCCTCCCGCAACCGGACGACGATCCGCGCACCGACGCCTTCCCCGGCTCCCGCTCCCCGCGACCCGGTTCGCGGATCGAACGTCCCGACCTTCGCCAAGGAGCCTCGTGTGAATCAAACGACCGATCTGCTCTCCTATCTCGTGACGAGCCAGCTGGCCGCGCGCATGCGGTCCGGCGCATGGCTCACGACCGGTCAGCTCGTCGACGTGCAACGGATGTGGCTCGCGTGCCATCACGCCGAATGCGGATGGCTTGCGCGGGTCAGGATCGCGGACGCATCCGCGACGATCGCGCAAGGGATCTACGACATCGCGGTCGCGAACCGCGATCCCGACAGCGGTGAACGTGTGCGGCTCGACGCCGATTCGCCGGAACTGAACGCGCTGCGCGAACGTTGCGATGTCCTGCTGCAGCGGATCGACGGCAACCGGGACGTCGACGCATGGTGATCGTGCCGTGCCGCGCGACGGGCACGCCGCTTGCGCGATGAGCGCGTTTTGATCCGGCGGAGCCGGCCCATGCGAACCGACGCACTCGACGGAAACGATCTCGACTACTGGTGTGCACGCGCGCTGTGCGCCGATGACGAAGACACGCTGAGTTTCACCGCCGTCGCGCCGCACGTGGTCGTGACGGCTGCATGCGACGCACTCAGGCGGCTCGACGCGTGTTTCGCACCGTCGGCGTCGTGGTCCGACGCGGGCGCGGTGCTCGACCGGGTCGACGATCTTCGGATCGCACGGCACGGCAACGACGTCGAATGCGACGCGACCTTCGTCGACGGCCCGTCCACCTGCGGCGCGCACGGGCGCGATGCGCGCGTGGCACTGCTGCGGGCGTTCGTGCGGGCACGCTTTGGCGACGAAATCGACGCACCGCCGCCGTTCCCGCACCGGATCGAACACGGTGCGGTGGTGCGCAGCGAGCCCGGCGTGCCGCTTCCCGAAACCGATGACGATCGAGCCACGGGCGACAGCACGGATATCCGCTCGGTGCCGCGCATGTAAGTGCATGCATGTACCCAGCAGTCATGTAAAAACGACAGTCCCCGCCGCCGCGGGTCTCCCGCCCGCCCTTGCCCCACGGGGAAACCACCCGGCAGGCACGCGCGTTGCGACGAACCGGCGTCATTGACTGCCGCCCCTACGCCCGCGCCATGGACTCCACGCCGCCCTTTTCTCCGCACCTCTACTTCTGCGACGCCCGCCTCGTCGGGCCGCTCGACGCGTGGCCGCAGACGTTCGCGCATGTCGCCGGCATGGGCTTCGATCATGTGCTCGTCGGCGCGTTCTGGGCCGCGAGCGTCGCCGGCTTTCCGCGCCACGTAGCCGATTTCCACCGGCCGTCCCAATCGTTCGAGACACGCGCGAGCGCGCTCGAAACCTTCTCGCGGCTCGCCCAGCTCGCACACGGCCACGGGCTGCGCCTGCTGCTCGAAGTCGTGCCGGATCGTGTCGCGCGCGAGAACCCGCTGCGCGCCGAGCATCCGGACTGGTACGTCGAGCGCACGCACGACGACGCGCTGATCGATCCGCGCGGCACCGCGCACGCGGCGGATGTCGCCCACGCGAACCTCGGCGATGAAGCCGCGCGCGACGCGCTGTCCGCGTGGTGGTGCAAGCACCTCGCCGCGTTCGCCGATGCGGGCGCCGCCGGCTTCCTGATCGACGCGCCGCATCATCTGCCGGCCGGCTGGTGGCCCGGCTGGCGCGCGGCGCTGCGCCGTACCCGCCCGGACGTCGCGGTGCTCGCCGGCGTGCCCGGCCATGCGCGCGACGCGCTGGCGCAGCTCGAAGGCGCGGGGTTCGACGCGGTGTTTTCATCGGTGCGCTGGTGGGATCTGCGCGCGCCGTGGTTCGTCGACGAACACCGGCTGCTGCGGCGCATCGGCTCGCCGATCGCGTTTCCCGACGCGTTCGACGGCGCGCGCCTTGCCGACGCCTGGCCCGACGCGCCGGATGACACCCTCGCCCGCGCCTATCGCCGCGCGCTGTGGACCGCTGCCGCCGTCGGCACCGGCTGGCTCGTGCCGATGGGCTTCGAGCGTGGCGTCACGGTGCCGCTGATGGCGCGCGACGCCGACGCGGCACGCTACCGCGCCGCGTTCGAGCACGCGCGCTTCGACCTGTCGGGCACGATCGCCGATGCGAACGCGTGGCGCCGCGCCACGCCCGTCGCGGCTGCGCGCGGCGAAATCGTGCAGTTGAGCGCGCCCGGCGCGCCGGCGACCGCGTTGCTGCGCGGCACCGGGCCATCGCTCGAACACGACGAAGCGGCGCTGCTGATCGCGTTGAATCCCGATCTCGACGCAGCGGCGACGGTCGACCCCGCGACGATCCTGCCCGGCGTGCCGGGCGGATTCACGCGCGTCGCCACGCACGACGGCACGCACACCCACCCGCCGGCCGCGCTGCAGTGGCGTGCCGCCGGCGACGGCGACTGGCGCGAAATCCCGTTCGAAGCCGAACCGAACGACCGCTGGCACGCGCGCGTCGTGCTCGATCGGCTCGGCCGCCATGAATTCCGCGTGATTGCCTGGCGCGACGACTGGGCATCGCTCGTCCACGATGTCGCGAAGAAACACGCGGCCGGCCAGGACGTGACGCTCGAACTGCGCGAAGCGCAGCTGCTGCTCGCGACCGCGCTCAAGCTCGCCGATCCGCTCGATGCGCGCGCACTGACCCGGATGAAACGACTCGTCGCCGAATTCAAGGACGCGCCGGCCGACGCGCGGCTCGCGCAGCTCGGCGCGGCGCCGCTCGCCGAAGCGTTCGCGGCGCTGCGCTACCGGCCGTTCGTCACGCACGACACGACGACCTTCCCGGTGGACGTCGAGCGCCGCGCCGCACGCTTCTCCAGCTGGTACGAGATGTTTCCGCGCTCGGCGAGCGACGATCCGCACCGGCACGGCACGTTCGACGACGTGATCGCCCACCTGCCGCGCATCCGCGACATGGGCTTCGACGTACTGTATTTCCCGCCGATCCACCCGATCGGCACGACCGCGCGCAAGGGGCGCAACAACAGCCTGACGGCCGGCCCCGACGACGTCGGCAGCCCGTATGCGATCGGCTCGCCGGACGGCGGCCACACGGCCGTGCATCCGCAGCTCGGCACGCTCGACTCGTTCCGCACGCTGGTCGATGCCGCGCGCGGCCACGGGCTCGAGATCGCGCTCGATTTCGCGATCCAGTGCTCGCCCGACCATCCGTGGCTCGCCGCGCATCCGGGCTGGTTCGCGTGGCGGCCCGACGGGTCGCTGCGCTTCGCGGAGAATCCGCCGAAGCGCTACCAGGACATCGTGAACCCCGATTTCTACGCGCCGGACGCGCTGCCCGACCTGTGGCTCGCGCTGCGCGACGCGGTGCTGTTCTGGGTCGACGCGGGTGTGCGGATCTTCCGCGTCGACAATCCGCACACGAAGCCGCTGCCGTTCTGGGCATGGATGATCGACGACGTGCGCGGCCGCTACCCGGACGTCGTGTTCCTGTCCGAAGCATTCACGCGGCCGGGCATGATGTACCGGCTCGCGAAAGTCGGGTTCTCGCAGTCGTACACGTACTTCACGTGGCGCGAGTCGAAACGCGACTTCATCGACTACCTGACCGAGCTGACGACCGGCCCCGCGCGCGACTTCTACCGGCCGAACTTCTTCGTCAACACGCCCGACATCAATCCGCGCCACCTGCAGAACGCGCCGCGCACGCAGTTCGTGATCCGCGCGGCGCTCGCGGCGACGCTCTCCGGCTCGTGGGGCATGTATTCGGGCTTCGAGCTCGGCGAATCGGCCCCGCTGCCCGACAGCGAGGAATACGCGGACGCGGAGAAGTACGAGCTGCGGGCGCGCGACTGGAGCAAGGCCGCGCATATCGGCGCCGAGGTCGCGCGGCTGAACCGCGCGCGGCGCGCTAACCCGGCGCTGCAGACCCATCTCGGCATCACGTTCGCCGACGCGGACAACGACACGGTGCTCGTGTTCGTGAAGGCGACGCCCGCGTTCGACAGCGTGGTCGTCGTCGCGATCAGCACCGATCCGTGGCATCCACAGGTCGCGAACTTCACGCTCGATGCGTCGCTGTGGCGCGGCCTGGGGCTCGTTGACGGCGAACCGCTCGACGCGCTCGAACAGGACGCCACGCATGCGGAAACCTGGCGAGGGCATCGCCAGTACGTCTCGCTCGATCCGCATGTGCGCCCGTATGCGATCTGGCGGCTCACGCCGTCTCCAGGCGCCGCGCGGGCGGCGGCGCGCGAACCGGGCGACGCCCGGCCCTCCTCGGGAGCCCATGGATGATGAAACGCGAAGATTCCCTCGACGACGTGCGCCGCGCGCAATTCCCGTCGCTGGCGCCGGCCGGCACCCCGCGCCGGCGCCGTGCACGCCGTCGCGCGCCGGCGCTCTGCGCGGACGATCCGCTGTGGTACAAGGACGCGATCATCTACCAGGTGCACGTGAAGTCGTTCTTCGACTCGAACAACGACGGCATCGGCGATTTCCCCGGCCTGATCGCGAAGCTCGACTACATCGCCGAACTCGGCGTCGACACGATCTGGCTGCTGCCGTTCTACCCGTCGCCGCGCCGCGACGACGGCTACGACATCGCCGACTACCGCGGCGTGCATCCCGACTACGGCACGCTCGCCGACGTGCGGCGCTTCATCCGCGAAGCGCATGCGCGCGGCATTCGCGTGATCGCCGAACTGGTGATCAACCACACGTCGGACCAGCATCCGTGGTTCCAGCGCGCGCGCCGCGCGAAGCCGGGTTCGACGCATCGCGACTATTACGTGTGGTCGGACACCGACACGAAATACGCGGGCACGCGGATCATCTTCCTCGATACGGAAACGTCGAACTGGGCGCACGACCCGATCGCCGGCCAGTACTACTGGCACCGCTTCTATTCGCACCAGCCGGACCTGAACTTCGACAACCCGGCCGTCGTGCGCGAGGTGATGCAGGTGATGCGCTTCTGGCTCGACCTCGGCATCGACGGGCTGCGGCTCGACGCGGTGCCGTATCTGGTCGCGCGCGAAGGCACCAGCAACGAGAACCTGCCCGAGACGCACGCGATCCTGAAGCGGATCCGCGCGACGATCGACGCCGAGTATCCGAACCGGATGCTGCTCGCGGAGGCGAACCAGTGGCCGGAAGACGTGCAGGAATACTTCGGCAACGAGGACGAATGCCACATGGCATTCCATTTCCCGCTGATGCCGCGCATCTACATGTCGATCGCGAGCGAGGACCGCTTCCCGATCGTCGACATCATGCGGCAGACGCCGGAACTCGCGCCGAGCAACCAGTGGGCCGTGTTCCTGCGCAACCACGACGAGCTGACGCTCGAGATGGTCACCGACTCCGAGCGCGACCTGCTGTGGCAGACCTATGCGAGCGACCGGCGCGCGCGGCTGAACCTCGGCATCCGGCGCCGGCTCGCGCCGCTGATGGAGCGCGACCGGCGCCGCATCGAGCTGATCAACTCGCTGCTGCTGTCGATGCCGGGCACGCCGGTGATCTACTACGGCGACGAGATCGGGATGGGCGACAACATCCACCTCGGCGACCGCGACGGCGTGCGCACGCCGATGCAGTGGTCGTCGGACCGCAACGGCGGCTTCTCGCGTGCCGACCCCGAACAGCTCGTGCTGCCGCCGGTGATGGGCTCGCTGTACGGCTATGACGCGGTCAACGTCGAGGCGCAGACGCGCGACCCGCATTCGCTGCTGAACTGGACGCGCCGCATCCTGTCGACGCGCCGCGCGTCGCAGGCGTTCGGGCGCGGCAAGATCCGCTTCCTGCGCCCGGAGAACCGCAAGGTGCTCGCGTACCTGCGCGAGCTGGACGGCCACGATCCGGTGCTGTGCGTCGCGAACCTGTCGCGCGCGTCGCAGGCCGTCGAGCTCGACCTGTCCGAATTCGCGGGCCGCGTGCCGATCGAGATGACGTCGGATTCGCCGTTTCCACCGATCGGGCAGCTCACCTACCTGCTCACCTTTCCGCCGTACGGGTTCTTGTGGTTCGTGCTCGCCGAGCACGGCCGCGAGCCGTCGTGGCGGCAGCCTCATGCGGAGCCGCTGCCCGAATACGTGACGCTCGTGATGCGGCGCGGCGATGCGCGGCCGGACGTCGAACAGCTGCACGTGCTCGCGCACGATGCATTGCCCGCCTGGCTCGCGCGGCGGCGCTGGTTCGCATCGAAGGACCGCGCGATCGGCACGGCCCGGCTGAACGTCGTCACGCCGGTGCCGGGTGAACCGTTCCAGTATGCGGAGGCCTGGGTCGAATCCGACGAATCTGGCCATGTCGAACGCTACGTCGTGCCGCTCGCGGCCGCGTGGGGCGGCGAGACCTCGCATCCGCTGTTCGCGCAGCTTGCACTGGCGCGCGTGCGGCGCGGCCATTCGATCGGCTACCTGACCGACGCGTTCGCGCTGCCGGCGTTCGCACACGGGATGCTGCGCAAGCTGCGCGACGGCGCGACGGTGCCGACCACCGACGGCGGCCGGCTCGCGTTCCTGCCGGAAGATGCGCTCGCCGCGCTCGATCCCGGCGACGACGCCGAAGTGCGCTGGCTCGCGGCCGAGCAGAGCAACAGCTCGCTCGTGATCGGCGACGCGATCGTGCTGAAGCTGGTGCGCAAGGTCGCGCACGGCGTGCATCCGGAAGCGGAAATGAGCCGGTACCTGACGCGGATCGGCTACCCGAACACCGCTACGCTCGCGGGTGAAGTCGTGCACGTCGATCCGGACGGCAGGCCGCACACGGTCGCGATCCTGCAGCGCTACGTGGACAACCAGGGCGACGCGTGGACGCGCTCGTTCGACTTCCTGCGGCGCGCGGTGGACGAACTCGCGCTGCCGGCGGCCGGCGAAGACGAGACCGACGACGCGAACGAGGAACCCGACGCGCTGCTCGGCTATGCGGCGTTCGCGGGGATCATCGGCACGCGGCTCGGCCAGCTGCACGTCGCGCTCGCGCAGCCGTCGGACGATCCCGCGTTCGCGCCGGAGCCCGCGACGCCCGGCCACGTCGACGGCTGGTGCGCGGACGCGATCGCGTCGTTCGAGCACGCGCTCGACGTGCTGCACACGCGGCTCGATGCGCTCGATCCCGCGATGCGCGCGGCGGCCGACACGCTGCTCGCGTCGCGCGATGCGGCCGTCCGCGCGCTCGGCGAACTCGTGCCGCGCACGCTCGATGCGCAATGCATGCGGATCCACGGCGATTTCCATCTGGGCCAGGTGCTCGACGTGCAAGGCGACGCGCTGCTGATCGACTTCGAAGGCGAGCCGGCGCGCCCGCTCGAACACCGCCGCGCGAAATCGCATCCGCTGCGCGACGTGGCCGGCCTGCTGCGTTCGCTGTCGTACGTGAGCGCGACCGCGCAATTCGCGATCGAGAAGGCGCCGCCGCAGGCGGCCGGCCGCAAGCGCGCGCTGTTCGACCGCTTCGGGCAGGCCGCCGCCGACCGCTTCGTCGACTGCTATCGCACGGCCGCCGAGCAGGCGCCCGCGCGTTTCGTCGACCCGCGCTACGCCGATCGCCTGCTCGCGCTGTTCCTGATCGACAAGGCGTCGTACGAGCTGTGCTACGAAGCCGCGAACCGCCCCGACTGGCTGAGCGTGCCGGTCGGCGGGCTCGCCGCGCTGGTCGAACGGCTGCTCGATCACGGCGGCGCATCCGACGAAGGAGGAAAGCAATGACCGGGACGCTGTTCGAACGATCCGACATCGATGCGCTGCTCGCCGGCCGTCATCCCGATCCGTTCGCGTGCCTCGGCCCGCACGGGCAGGCCGACCAGGTCGTCGTGCGCGCACTGCTGCCCGGCGCGAAAAGCGTGCATGCGCTGTCGCCGGAAGGCGCCGAGCTCGGCACGCTCGCCTGCGTCGATCGCGCCGGCTGCTTCGCGGGAACGATCCCGCGCAACGGCGGCGCGCCCCACTACCTGCTCGCGATCGACTGGCCGGACGCGCGGCAGGTGATCGACGATGCGTATGCGTTCGGCACGCTGCTCGACGACGCCGTGCTCGCGCGCTTCTCCGCCGGCGACCCGGCCGCCGTGCTCGACTGCCTCGGCGCTACGCCCACGCGCATCGACGATACCGACGGCGTGCGCTTCGCGGTCTGGGCGCCGAACGCGCAGCGCGTGTCGGTGGTCGGCGATTTCAACGGATGGGACGGCCGCCGCCATCCGATGCGGCTGCGGCGGCCGTCGGGCGTGTGGGAGCTGTTCGTGCCGGGCATCGGCGCGGGCGAGTGCTACAAGTACGAGCTGCGCGCGGCCGACGGGCGCGTGCTGCCGCACAAGGCCGATCCCTGCGCACGCGCGACCGAGGCGCCGCCGCGCACGGCATCGGTCGTCGCCGACGTCGCGGCGCTCGACGCGTTCGCGTGGCACGACGACGGCTGGATGCACGCGCGGCCGCACGCCGACCGCTACCGCGTGCCGTGGTCGATCTACGAGGTGCATGCGGAATCGTGGCTACGCGTGCCCGAGGAGATGAACCGCAGCGCGACCTGGGACGAACTCGCCGAGCGGCTGATTCCATACGTGAAGGGGATGGGCTTCACGCACGTCGAGTTCATGCCGATCGCCGAATACCCGTTCGGCGGCTCGTGGGGCTACCAGCCGCTCGCGCAGTTCGCGCCGTCCGCGCGCTTCGGGCCGGTCGACGGTTTCGCGCGCTTCGTCGACCGCGCGCATGCTGCCGGCATCGGCGTGCTCGTCGACTGGGTGCCCGCCCACTTCCCGAACGATGCGCACGGGCTCGCGCAATTCGACGGCAGCGCGCTGTACGAGCATGCCGATCCGCGCGAAGGGATGCACCCGGACTGGAACACGTGCGTGTTCAACGTCGGGCGCACCGAAGTCGGCGCATTCCTCGTCGCGTCGGCGCTCGCGTGGGCGCGGCGGTATCACGTCGACGGCATCCGCGTCGACGCGGTCGCGTCGATGCTGTACCGCGACTATTCGCGTGCGGAAGGCGAGTGGGTGCCGAACGTGCACGGCGGCCGCGAGAACCTCGAATCGGTCGCGTTCCTGCGCATGCTGAACGACACGTTGCACGGTGCGGCCGCGCCGGCGGGCGTCGTCACCGTCGCGGAGGAATCGACCGCGTGGCCGGGCGTCACCGCGCCGACCGGCGACGGCGGGCTCGGCTTCGACTTCAAGTGGAACATGGGCTGGATGCACGACACGCTCGCGTATCTGCACGAAGACCCGATCCACCGCCGCTATCACCACGACCGGATGACGTTCGGGCTCGTGTACGCGTTCTCCGAGCGTTTCGTGCTGCCGCTGTCGCACGACGAAGTCGTGCACGGCAAGGGCTCGCTCGTCGCGAAGATGCCCGGCGACGCATGGCAGCGGCTCGCGACGCTGCGCGCGTACTTCGGCTTCATGTGGGCGCATCCCGGCAAGAAGCTGCTGTTCATGGGCAGCGAGTTCGCGCAATGGGCCGAGTTCGCGCACGACGCGACGCCGCACTGGGACCTGCTCGACGCACCTGCGCATCGCGGCGTGCAGCGGCTCGTGCGCGACCTGAACCGCACCTATGCGGCCGAACCGGCGCTGCATGCGCTCGACTGCCACGCGGCCGGCTTCTCCTGGCTGATCGGCGACGATCGCGACAACAGCGTGTTCGCGTTCGCACGCCGCGACGACGCGGGGCATCTCGTCGTCGCGGTCTGCAACTTCACGCCCGTGCCGCGCGCCGGTTATCGCGTCGGGCTGCCCGCGCCCGGCCACTGGCGCGAACTGATGAACACCGATGCCGCGCCGTACGGCGGCACCAACGCCGGCAACGACGGCGCCGTGTGGGCCGAAGCCGTGCCCGCCCACGGCGAAGCGTGGTCGGCGACCTTGCGCCTGCCGCCGCTCGCGACGCTGTGGCTGACGCCCGCCTCATGAATCGTGCCTTCGACACGGAGATCCGCCCCATGCCGACCGCCCTGCCCACCCGTCTCGAATCCGGCCGCAGCTATCCGCTCGGCGCGACCTGGGACGGCCTCGGGACCAACTTCGCGGTGTTTTCCGCGCACGCGCAGCGCATCCAGCTGTGCGTGTTCGATCCGACCGGCCGCAAGGAGCTTGCGCGCCTGGACCTGCCCGAATGCACCGACGAGATCTGGCACGGCTACCTGCCCAACGCGCATCCGGGCACCGTGTACGGGTTTCGCGCGGACGGCCCGTACCAGCCGCAGCACGGCCATCGCTTCAACCCGACCAAGCTGCTGCTCGACCCGTATGCGCGCAAGCTGGTCGGCCAGTTCCGCTGGTCGGACGCGCTGTTCGGCTATCGCCTGCATTCGAACCGCGCGGACCTGTCGATGGACCGCCGCGACTCGGCGCCCGCGATGCCGAAGTGCGTGGTGGTCGACGAGGCGTTCGACTGGAGCACCGACCGGCGCCCGCGCGTGTCGTGGCGCAATACGGTGATCTACGAGACCCACGTGCGCGGCGCATCGATGCGGCGTGCCGGGTTGCGCCCGCCCGAGCGAGGCACGTTCGCGTCGTTCGCGCATCCGGCGTTCATCGATCACCTGCTGTCGATCGGCGTGACGACGGTCGAGCTGCTGCCCGTCCACGCGTTCCTGCAGCAGCGCGCGCTCGTGAACCGCGGGCTGCGCAACTACTGGGGCTACGACACGGCCGCGTTCTTCGCGCCGGAGCCCGCGTATCTCGCGACGCGGCGGCTCGACGAGATGCGCATCGCGATCCGCCAGCTGCATGCGGCCGGCATCGAGGTCGTGCTCGACGTCGTCTACAACCATACGTGCGAGGGCAACGAGCTCGGCCCGACGCTGTCGTGGCGCGGCCTCGACAACGCGAGCTACTACCGGCTGATGCCGGACAACCGCCGCTTTCATGTCGACGAAACGGGCTGCGGCAACACGCTGAACCTGTCGCATCCGCGCGTCGTGCAGATGGTGATGGATTCGCTGCGCTACTGGGCGACCGCGTTCAACATCGACGGCTTCCGCTTCGACCTCGGCGTGACGCTCGGCCGCGAGGAGCACGGCTTCGATCCCGGCGCGGGCTTTTTCGACGCGTTGCGGCAGGACCCGGTGCTCGCGCAGCGCAAGCTGATCACCGAGCCGTGGGATCTCGGCCCCGGCGGCTATCAGCTCGGCCGCCACCCGCCTGGTTTCGCCGAGTGGAACGACCGCTTTCGCGACACCGTGCGGCGCTTCTGGCGCGGCGACCCGGGCCAGCGGCCGGAGCTCGCCGCGCGCCTTGCGGGCTCGGCCGACCTGTTCAACCATCAGCGCCGGCATACCTGGGCGTCGGTCAATTTCATCACCGCGCACGACGGCTTCACACTCGCCGATCTCGCTTCGTATTCGACCAAACACAACGAAGCCAACGGCGAGGACAACCGCGACGGCCGCGACGACAACTGCAGCGCGAACTGGGGCGTCGAAGGGCCGAGCGACGACGCGGCGATCCGTGACGTGCGCGCACGCGTCGCGCGCTCGATGCTCGCGACGTTGTTCACCGCGCTCGGCACGCCGATGCTGGTGGCCGGCGACGAGTTCGGCCGCACGCAGCACGGCAACAACAACGCGTACTGCCAGGACAACGAGCTGTCGTGGCTCGACTGGGATCTGGCGCGCAGCGACGAGGCGGTGACGCTGATGCGCTTCGTGTCGCGGCTTGCCGCGCTGCGGCGCATGTATCCGGTGATGTCCACGCCGGGCTATCCGTCGGGCGACCGCGACGCGGCGCCGGGCATGGCCGAGATCGGCTGGTTCGACGAGCACGGCGACGCGATGACCGTGCCCGCGTGGCAGGACCACGAGCGCCGCGCGCTGACGATGCGGCGCGTCGGCACGGGCCGCACCGGGCGCACCGAGGCGCTGCTCGTGATGCTGAACGCGTCGTCCGAGACGGTCGTGTTCGCGCCGCCCGCGCCGGCGCTCGACTATCGCGTGCTGGTCGACACGGCCACGCCGGACGCCGGCCCGCGCGGGTGGCCGGCCGACGGCCTCGACGTCGCCGCGCACGCGGCCGCGATCGCGGTGGCCGCCGTGCCGCCCGACCTGTCTCCGGGAGACCCGACATGAGATCACGCCCCGCCCGTCCATCGGGTTCGCACGCGTTCGACACGTCGTTCGGCGCGACCTGCGTCGAGCCCGACCGCACGCGCTTCCGGCTGTGGGCGCCCGCGAGCCGCACGGCCGCCGTCGAAATCGAAGGCGAAAACCTGCCCGCCGTCCCGATGACCGCGATGGGCGACGGCTGGTTCGAGGCCGTCGTGCCGTGCGGCCCCGGTACGCTGTATCGCTACCGGCTCGACGGCGATCTCGCGGTGCCCGATCCCGCGTCGCGCTTCCAGCCTGGCGGCGTGGACGGCCCGAGCCAGGTCGTCGATCCGGCTGCGTACCGCTGGCGCCATGACACGTGGCGCGGCCGCCCGTGGCACGAGACCGTGCTGTACGAGCTGCACGTCGGCGCTTGCGGCGGCCATGCGAGCGTCGAGCGGCGGCTGCCGGACATCGCCGCGCTCGGCGTGACCGCGATCGAGCTGATGCCCGTCAACACGTTTCCCGGCGCGCGCAACTGGGGTTACGACGGCGTGCTGCCGTTCGCGCCCGATCCGTCGTACGGACGGCCGGAGGAACTGAAGGCGCTGATCGATGCCGCGCACGGGCTCGGGCTGCAGGTGTTTCTCGATGTCGTGTACAACCACTTCGGCCCGGAAGGCAACCTGCTGCCACGCTACGCGCCCGCGTTCTTCCGCGCGGACCGGCAGACCGCGTGGGGGCCGGCCATCGACTTTTCGCGCGAGCAGACGAGCGCTTTCTTCATCGAGAACGCGCTGTACTGGCTCGACGAATTCCGTTTCGACGGGCTGCGCATCGATGCCGCGCA
This sequence comes from Burkholderia sp. 4NA327C6, assembly GCF_005502655.1. Classification (NCBI taxonomy): domain Bacteria; kingdom Pseudomonadati; phylum Pseudomonadota; class Betaproteobacteria; order Burkholderiales; family Burkholderiaceae; genus Burkholderia; species Burkholderia sp. 4NA327C6. Next base: position 37,070 of record NZ_SCNZ01000051.1, read on the forward strand.
CGCGATCGACGACGACGCGTGGCTGCGCGAACTCGCGCGCCGCGTACGCGCGACCGCCGGCGACACGCGCCATGTGCACCTCGTGCTCGAAAACGAGCGCAACGCGGCGAGCCTGCTCGGGCCCGGCGGCTTCGACGCGCAATGGAACGACGACTTCCACAACAGCGCGCACGTGCTGCTGACCGGGGAGCGCGACGGCTACTACCGCGCGTACGCCGACGCGCCGCTGCGCCATCTCGCGCGCACGCTCGGCGAAGGCTTCGCGTACCAGGGCGAGCCGTCGCCGCTGCACGACGGCGCCCCGCGCGGCGAACCGAGCGCGCACCTGCCGCCGACCGCGTTCGTCGCATTCCTGCAGAACCACGACCAGGTCGGCAACCGCGCCTTCGGCGAACGGCTGCGCACGCTCGCGAACGAAGACGCGGTGCGCGCGGCGACCGCGCTGCTGCTGCTCGCGCCGTCGATCCCGCTGCTGTTCATGGGCGAGGAAGACGGCAGCACGCAGCCGTTCCAGTTCTTCACCGACTATCGCGGCGCGCTCGCCGACGCGGTGCGCGAAGGCCGCCGCCGCGAGTTCGCGGCCTTTCCGGCGTTCACCGACGCCGCGCATCGCGACGCGATTCCCGATCCGAACGACATCGCGACGTTCGTGCGTTCGACGCTGCACGGCAGCAGCGACGAAACCACGCCCGACACCGACGCATGGCGGCGCTTCTACCGCAGCGCGCTGACGGTGCGTGCGGCGCTCGTGACACCGAACCTGCCCGGCGCGCGCGCACTCGGCGTCGACGTGCTTGCAGGCGACGGCGACCCGCAGGCGCTCGCCGCGCGCTGGCGCCTCGGCGACGGCAGCACGCTGACGATCGCGTTGAATCTCGGCTCCCACGACGCGGTGCTGCCCGCGCTGCCGGTCGGCAAGATCGTGTTCGAGACGCCGCCACGTGCACGCGACCGGTTGCGCGACCTGCGGCTGCCGCCCCGCGCGTGCATCGTGTGGCGCGACGGCGAGGTCAACCACGATGCGCGGCAGCACCGCTTGAATGGGCAAGGACGATCATGACTTCCGACGTGTCGATCGACGAACTCGCGCGCGCGGCCGGCCTGGAAACCGACTGGACCGATGCGGGCGGCAGCGCGCGGCGGGTGGACGATGAAGCCCTCGTCGCGCTCGTCGACGCGCTCGGCTGGCCGTGCGGCACGGCGGCCCAGCGAGTGGAAAGCGCCGCCGCGCTCGCCGACGCGAACGCGGCGCCCCCGCGCATCGTCACCGGCGACGCCGGCCTGCCGCTGACGCTGCCGGCCGCGATCGCCCCGCCCGGCGCGCGCTTCCGGATCACGTTCGAAGCAGGCGGCCATGTGGACGGCCGTGTGGGCGGCGAAGGCGAACACGGCACGCTGCCGCCGCTCGCGATCCCCGGCTATCACGTGCTCGACGTCGGCGACCAGCGCATCGGACTCACGATCGCGCCGCCGCGCCCGCAACCGGTCGACCCGCGCGCGACGGATGCGGGCGGCCGCTGGGGCATCGCGGCGCAGCTCTACAGCCTGCGCCGCGCCGGCGACGACGGCGCGGGCGACTACACTGCGCTCGCGCGGCTGGCCGCGCATGCGGCACGGCACGGTGCGCAGGCGGTGGCGATCAGCCCGACGCACGCCGGCTTTCCGGCGCTGCCCACGCATGACAGCCCGTATTCGCCGTCGTCGCGGCGCTGGCACAACGTCGCGTATCTCGACTGCGATGCGGTGCCGGGCGCCGCGGCCGTGCATCACGCAAACGGTGCCGCGGCCGACGCACCGCTGATCGACTGGCCGCACGTGCTGCCGCTGAAACTGCGGCGCCTGCGTGCGTGCTTCGACGCATGGCGCGCCAGCGACGACCCGTCACGTGACGCATTCGAGCGGTTTCGCGCCACGGGCGGGGCGGCGCTCGTGGCGCATGCGCGCTTCGACGCATTGCAGGCGTTCTGCCTCGAGCACGGGGCGGGCGTTGACTGGCGGAAATGGCCGGCGCCGTGGCGCGAGCCGGGATCGGCTGAAGTCGATGCGTTCGCGCACGCCCATGCCGACACGGTCGCGTTCCACATGTACCTGCAATGGTGCGCGTCGCGTGCGCTCGGCGACGCGCAGCACGCGGCACGCGGTGCGGGCATGGCCACCGGGCTGATCGCCGATCTCGCGGTCGGCTCGGATCGCGCGGGCAGCGACGCGTGGGCGCACGGCGCGACGCTGCTGCGCGGGGTGTCGCTCGGGGCGCCGCCCGACCTGTTCAACGCGGCCGGCCAGGCGTGGGGGGTGACGACCTGGACGCCCGCCGCGCTGCGTGAGGAAGGCTTCGTGCCGTTCGTCGAGCTGTTGCGCTCGGCGTTCGCACATGCGGGCGGCATCCGCGTCGATCACGTGCTCGGTTTCGCGCGGATGTGGATCGTGCCGGACGGCGGCTCGCCGCGCGACGGCGCCTACCTGCGCTATCCGGTCGACGATCTCGTGCGGCTCGTCGCGCTCGAGGCGGCCCGTCATCGCGCGCTGGCGATCGGCGAGGATCTCGGCACGGTGCCGGCCGGCTTCCGCGAACGGCTCGGCGCGCAGGGCATCGCCGGGATGCGCGTGCTGTGGTTCGAACGGGACGCCGACGGCACCTTCCGGCCGCCGTCGGCCTGGGATCGCGACGCGATCGCGATGACGTCGACGCACGATCTGCCGACCGTGGCCGGCTGGTGGCGCGGGATCGATCTGGCCTGGCGGCGGATCGCGGCCGAGGCGGCGCAGCAGTCCGACGACACGGATGCGCGCAACGTGGCGCCGCCTGCGCGGGCGGACGAGATGACCGGGCACGAGCACGACGACACCGTGCCGCGCGCGGCCCCCTCGGCCGACACCACGCCGCCCCCGGAAGCCGGCCCTGCCACTCCGCCGCCCGCCGTCGACCCCGACGTCGTCGCCGTGCATGCAGCGCGCGCCACCGAACGCGCGGCGCTGTGGCGCGCGTTGCAGCACGCAGGCTGCGCGCCGGCCGGTGACGCCGCCCCGCCGGCCGCTTCGCCGCCCGTCGCCGAGATACTCGCGTACGTCGCGCGCAACCCTTCGCGGCTCGCGATCCTGCCGCTCGAGGATCTCCTTGCGCTCGACATGCAGCCGAACCTGCCGGGGCCGCCCTGCGGGCACCCGAACTGGCGGCAGCGCCTGCCACGCGCGATCGACGCGCTGTTCGACGCCGACGTGCGCGACCGCATCGCGGCCGTGGTGCGCGCACGCGGTTCGCGGGAGCCCGGCCCATGACGCCACGCGCGACGCTGCGACTGCAGCTGCATGCGGGCTTCACGTTCGACGACGCGGCCGCGCACGCCGGCTATTTCGCGCGGCTCGGCGTGAGCCACCTGTACCTGTCACCGGTCGCGACGGCCGAACCCGGTTCGCGGCACGGCTACGACACCGTGGATTACGGCATGCTCAACCCCGAACTCGGCGGCGAAGCCGGCTTCGTCCGGCTCGTCGATGCGCTGCGCGCCCACGGGCTGGGCGTGATCGTCGACATCGTGCCGAACCACATGGGCGTAGGCGGTTCGTTGAACGGCTGGTGGAACGACGTGCTCGAATGGGGCCCCGCGAGCCCGTACGCGCACCACTTCGACATCGACTGGCACTCGCCCGACGCGGCGCTCGACGGCAAGGTGCTGCTGCCCTGCCTCGGCACGCCGTACGGTGAAGCGCTCGCGGCCGGCGACATCACGCTAGAGGCCGACCCGGCTACGGGACGCTTCTTCGTGTCGTGCCCCGGGCGACGGCTGCCGGTGGCCGCCGCCACCTACGCGGAACTCCTGCGTATCGCGAACCGTGCGGACCTGAACGCGCTCGCCGAACGCTTCGACGCCGCGCCGCCGCGCGACAGCACACGCCTGGCCGCCGCGCATGCGGCGCTGCGCGATCACGCGGCCACGCACGGCCCGCATGCGCTCGACGCGGTGCTGCGCGGCGCCGATCCGCGCCGCGCGCGCTCCCGCGCCTGCCTGCATCGGCTGCTCGAACGCCAGCACTACCGGCTCGCGTGGTGGCGCACGGCCGCCGACGAGCTGAACTGGCGGCGCTTCTTCGACATCGCGACGCTCGCGGCCATCCGCGTCGACGACGATGCGGTGTTCGATGCCGTCCATGCGCTGCCGCTGCGGCTTCATGCGGCCGGCTACATCGATGGCCTGCGCGTCGATCACGTGGACGGCCTCGCCGATCCGCGCGCGTATTGCCGGCGGCTGCATGAGCGGCTTGCCGCGCAACGCGACGCGCGGCCGTACATCGTCGTCGAGAAGATCCTCGCCCCCGGCGAAACGCTGCGCGCCGACTGGGCCGTCGACGGCACGACCGGCTACGACTTCATGAACGACGTCGGCGCACTGCTGCACGACCCGGCCGGCGCCGCGCCGCTCGCCGCGCACTGGGCGCACGTGTCGGGTTCGTCGCTCACGTTCGCGCAGGAAGCGCTCGACGGCAAGCGGCGCGTGCTGATGCGCCAGCTCGCCGTCGAGCATGCGCGCGCCGCGCGGGCGTTGCACGGCGTCGCGCGTGCGGCACCCGCGACGCGCGACGTCAGCCTGATCGCGATTCGACGCGTACTGGGTGAACTCGCGGTGCAGTTGCCCGTGTACCGGATGTATCCGGTACAGGACGAAGAACCCGCCGACGCCGACCGTCATGTGCTCGCGCAGGCGTACGAACGGGCGTATGCGGCCGTCGATCCTGCCGACCGGTTCGCACTCGATCACGTCGCGACCTGGCTCGGGTGGCCGGTCGCACGCGTGCCGCGCGCGGACGCCGCCGCACTGCACGCGGCGCGCGTCGCGTTCGCGCAGCTCACCGCGCCGCTGGCTGCGAAGGGCGTCGAGGATACGGCCCACTACCGTTACGGCCGGCTCCTGTCGCGCAACGAGGTCGGCGCCGACGCCGGTGACTTCAGCCTGTCGCGCGGCGCGTTCCATGCGCGCAACCGGCGCCGTGCGCACACCGTGCCGCACGGGCTCGTCGCCACCGCCACGCACGACCACAAGCGCGGCGAGGATGCCCGCGCGCGGCTGGCCGTGCTCAGCGAGATCCCCGACGCGTGGCGCGCGGTGTCGCTCGACTGGTCCGCGCTCAACCGGCCGCATCGCGGCGGCGCGCATCGCGACCTCGCATGGGCGCCGGGGTCGGCCGCCGAGGCGATGCTGTACCAGACGCTCGCGGGCTGCTGGCCGCCCGGTCTCGTGCCCGACGACGCGGCGGGGCTCGCGGCGCTCACCGAACGCGTCGTGCAGTGGCAGACGAAAGCACTGCGCGAGACGAAGCGTCACACCGACTGGCTCGCGCCCGATATGCGCTACGAGCGCGATTGCGAAGCGTTCGTCCGCGCGATCCTGAGGCCCCGAGGCGCCGGCGACTTCGCGCACCGGCTCCATGCGTTCGTCGCGCGGATCGCGCCGGCGGGCGTCGTCAACAGCCTGACGCAGGCCGTGCTGCGGATGGCATCGCCCGGCGTGCCCGACCTGTATCAAGGGTCTGAATCATGGGATCACTCGCTCGTCGATCCGGACAACCGCCGTGACGTGCCGTTCGCGGCGCTCGCGGCCGAACGGGTCGACGGGCCGGTCGCATCGTATCTGGCGGCGTGGCCCGACGGGCGCGTGAAGCGGGCACTGGTCGAGCGCATGCTGGCGCTGCGCGCGCGATGGCCGGCGACGTTCGCGAGCGGCGCGTACGTGCCGCTGCGCGTACGCGGCCCGCTCGGGCGTCATGTGGTGGCGTTTGCGCGCTGCAGCGACGAGGCCACCGTGGTGGTGGTCGCGACACGGCTTGCGGGCCGATTGCTCGGCGACGCACCGGAATTGCCGCGCGTGGAACCCGCGCAATGGGGCGATACGGCGGTCGTGCTGCCGCGCGATATCGACGGGCCATGGATGGACGGGCTGGAGGCGCGGGATGCGGCCGACGTGGCGGGAGGGTTGATCAAGCTCGGCGACTGGCTGGCCGCGCTACCGGTTGCCGTGCTGATGGCCGTGCATTGAACAAGCGAACCGTGATCGTCCAGCGCACACTCGTTTCCGACCGATGAAACGCCGGGCGGCCGTCGCCCCATCGTCACTTCGATCGTTCCCCAAACCACGAGTAAAAAATCGAATTTGTGCAAAATGGCCTGCGTATAACCGTTTTTGTGCATTCAAAATCGATTTACGCCCGAAACGAGCTTCCCTAATCGGTTTTGTGCACTGGCCGGGCCGACCAACAGGAGCACGCCTCACGCCAACCCGCCCGCCGGCAACCAGCAGCTAGCCGCTACACGGGCAACCCGCATACGCCCGTCACGCGTCGGTGAGGTCGGGCTCGCTCGCGTCGTTGCGCTGCACGCATTGCACGACCGACAGTCCGTCGGGCGTCAACGCAGGCCGGCGCTCGCCGGAAACGTCGTCGTGCTGCATCACGATCAGGCGCTGTTCGACCAGCGCAAAGACATCCTCTCGATCGATCTGGATCTGCTCCGGTGCGCGATGCACCAGGAGCAGCGTGGCGAATTCATGTGCGGTCAGCATGCTCGTTCCCCCGTTGGCGGCTGCGCGAGATACGCGGCCGCGAGCAGCTATGCATGCACGGACCATGCCGGTTTGCGTGGTGCCTCCGTCGTCCATGCCGCGTGCGCGCGGCGCGATGTGGCACCACACGGGCGGCCCATGCGCGGTGCAAAGTTTTCAACGGTGTGTAATGCGGAAGGAAAAACGGAAGGGGCGAAACTCGCGCACGACACGCCGGGAACGCCAGCGGGGTCAGGATCGCCGGGACCGGAACAGGCCCGCTCGCGCACGGCCGGCCGGCGCACGGAAATAGCCGCTGTGCAGCACCACGCCGCCGTTACCGTTGCCGTTGCTGCCCCCGTCGTCGCCGCCCAGCACGTCGGCGCATGCGGCTTCGATGCGTGTGCGGCCCTGTTCGAACGCGTCGCGCAAGTCGGCCTCCAGCGCGGAGCGTGCGCCGAAATGATCTTCCAGCGCCTCGACCGTGATTGCGCCGGTTTGCAGTTCGCCATCGACATCGACGACGAAACGCAACTGCAGCGCCGCCCCGTCGAACACGGGCGGCTCGTCGACCAGCGTCACGCGGCGTGCGGAATCGGTGGCCATGGTCTCAGGCGCCCCGCGCCGAAAGGCGATCGGCCGGCGCGTCCGCGACGGTGAGAATGGCTGCCCTGCAATGCCCCGACCTGCTGCTCATGAGACCCTCCGTCCACGTGGTGGCACGCGTCGTGCCATGCATGTCGCGCCGCAAGCGGCGTGCCTGCGAGCCTGTCCTCTCGTGCAAATCGCGTATCGAAACGCCGACCGCCGCGGCTACTGCAGACGGCGCGCGGCATCGAGCATTGCATCGGTCAGCTCGATCGTCAGCGTCGCGTGTTCGTCCGGCAGGCGGTCGACCAGATCCTCCACGGTGGCGTGCAGGATCGCGTGCACGCGCATCCGCGTGCTTTCGTCGAGATCCGCATAGCGCTCCATCGTGTCGCAGTCGAGCACGAGCTCGACCGAATGCCGTGCGGTCTCGGGCGGCCGATCGGCCGCCTCCGCCCACGCCGCCTGAAACGTGATCCTGCCCGTTGCGACGTCGACATGGACCGTCGTATCGAGATCGTCCGCGTCGATCGTGTCGCCATCGGCATCGTGGTCGATCTCGTCGTTTTCCAGCCAGATCCGGGAATGCGATTGCATGATGTCCTCCTGCGTGATGGCGGGATCGCATGTCCTGCCGGTCTTTTCCAGCAACACCCGTGCCGCGGCCCGCACGGGTTCGTCGTACGGATGAAGCACGCCGCGCGGCACGGGGCTTGCGCCGCCAACACGCGTCACTACACCCCTGTCCCCCAAATGGAGCCCACGTAATGCCTTCCGCTACCGCCACCCACGCACACGGCAAGCGCCTGACTCGGCGCCCGGGCCGCGCCCGCGGCACCGACCCGCACCACCGCAAGCGCTGGTCCGCCGACGTGATGCAAAAAAGCGATGCGCTCGACATCGAACCCGACATCTTCAAGTCCGATGACCCGGCCGCGATCGCCGCGTCGCTCAAGCATTCGGCCGAACGCAGCCGCCGCCGCAAGGCGTCGCCGTTCCAGTCGGCGATGTCGATGCTGAACTTCTACGTGAACCGCGCGGGCCGCAACCTGCCGAAAACGCGCCGCGCAACGCTCGAGCGCGCGAAGCGGAAGCTGCGCGAGGCGTTCGGCCGCAAGCCGTGACGGCACGCGGCCACCTGATCGATCTGTTACCGCACACATGCACGAAACCCTCTGGTACCTGATCGTCGGCACGGTACTGCTGGGCATGGGCGTCGCGACGTCCGCGCTGCGCCACCTGCCCGTCAGCACTGCGATGATCTATCTCGCGGTGGGCATCGCGCTCGGCCCGGCCGGCGCCGGCCTGCTGAACCTCGACCTCGAACGCGACGCGCGGCTGCTGCGTGAAATCGTCGAGATCGCGCTGCTCGTCTCGCTGTTCGCGATCGGGCTGCGGCTGCGCGTACCGCTTACCGACCGGCTGTGGCTCGTGCCGTGCCGCCTCGGGCTGCTCGCGATGATCGTCACGGTGCCGCTGCTCGCCGCCTGCGCCGTGCTGGCACTCGGGCTCGGCTGGGGCCCCGCGTTGCTGCTCGCGGCGATCCTCGCGCCGACCGACCCCGTGCTCGCACACGACGTACAGGTGCACGATCCGGGCGACCGCGATCTCGTGCGCTTCGCGTTGTCCGGCGAAGGCGGCATGAACGACGGCATCGCGCTGCCGTTCGCGCTGGCGGGGCTCGCGCTGTGCGGCACGCCCGACGCGACGGACGGGCTGCCGCCACTGTCGGGCACGTTCGCGCTCGTCACGCTGTGGGGCATCGCCGGCGCGGCCGCGATCGGCGGCGGGCTCGGCTGGATGACGACGATGACGATCGGGTGGCTGCGCACGCGTCACGCCCAGGCGCTCGGCCTCGAAGGCTTCTTCGCGCTCGCGCTGATCGTGCTGTCGTTCGGCGCCGCGCAGCTCGCGCATACGTTCGGCTTCATCGCGACGTTCGCGGCCGGGGTCGCGATGCGCCGCGTCGAGCATCGCGCAAGCGGCGACCGAAGGCCGCGCGAAGCGATCGGCCAGATCGACTCGGAAGACGTCGTCGCGACCGAGAAGCATCCGGAGAAAGCACATGCGTTCATGGCCGAATCGGTGCTCGGCTTCACGATCGAACTCGAACGGATCGCGGAAGCCATCGTGATGACGATGATCGGCAGCCTGCTCGCGACCCTGCCCGGCCCGCTGCTCACGTGGGGCGCGGCCGCGCTGGCCGTCGTGCTGTTCGTCGCCGTACGCCCGCTGGCGGTGCTGGCCACGCTCACCGGGTCGCGCGCGACGCATGCGCAGCGACGGCTGATGGCGTGGTTCGGCATCCGCGGCATCGGCTCGTTCTACTACCTGCTGTTCGCGCTCGAACACGGGCCCGCCGAAACGGTGCGCCCGCTCGCGGCCCCCGTGCTCGCCGTCGTGTCGGCATCGGTGATCGCGCACGGGATCACGGCGACGCCGCTGATGAACTGGTATCACCGGCTGCAGCAGCGGCGCTGAGGCATGCATGCCCGCCACGGGGGGGGGGCGGCGCCGGGGTATGCGAGGGAAGCATCCCCACGCGCTCGCCGCGTTCGGGATGCAGCGGCCACGCGGATCGCCGTGTCGGCAACCCGCGAGCGGCAGCAGTGTCAGGGCGCGCGCAGCGCAGCGTCGAGTTCGGCGCGCGTCACGTCGAGCGCGACGTTGCATTCGATCGCCGCCTCCTCGACGCGCGGCTTGCGCTCGTCCACCGCGCGCCGCGCGTGGTCGCACAGAACCGTGCGCACGCGCAGCCGGTCGGCCGCGCCGAGCGACGCATAGCGCGTGATCACGTCCGGCTCGAACCGCAGATCGACCGTGCAACGCCATTCGCGCGCGTCCTCGTCGGACGGCACACGCACCCACGACACCTGGATCGTCAGCCGCCCGGACGTGTCGTCCGCGTGCACGACGACGGTCGATTCCGACGGAAAGCCGTTCGCGAGCGCGTGTTCGAGCTCCGCGATGCGCTGCGACCGGTCGGTTGCGCCGCTCATCGTCGCACGACGCCCAACAGCAGCGTGACGAGGAAGATCACGACGAAGATGTAGAACAGGATCTTCGCGATCTCGGCCGCGCCGGCCGCGATCCCGCCGAAGCCGAACACGGCGGCGACGATCGCGATGATGAAGAAGATGACGGCGTATCGCAGCATGGATACCTCCTGGATGGCAGCAGTGGTCAATACACGTCGTCGCCGGTCACGCATCACGCTTGTGCTCCGGTTTGCCGCGCTTCGGCGTGGACGCCGTTTTTACGCGTTTCCTTGTACTCATCGACCCGGCCGTCGACTTCGCCGGCGGCACGAGGTCCTGCATGTTCGTCCTGCCTCGTCCGGCGGACGGCGCGGCGCACGCCGTCCGCCGCCGAGCTTGTGACTTTGCCCGCATGGATGCACGCCTGTCGTGGGCGCACGCGTCGACGCGACGGTCGGCACCCGCATGCGCACGCGATGGGCGCGCCCGGGCCGCCATCATGCGGCGTCGCGGCGCCGCAGGTCGGCCGGCGGAATCTTCATCGCCTGGCGATACTTCGTGACCGTGCGACGTGCAAGCAGGATGCCGCGGCCCGCGAGGTTCTGCGCGAGCGTGACGTCGGACAGCGGATCGGTGTGCCGCTCGGCCGCGATCATGTCGCGGATTAGCACCTTCGCGGCCGCTGCCGAGCACACGCCCTTGCCGGCCGCCTCGAGCTTGCGCGGGAAGAAATGCTTGAACTCGAACGTGCCGTGCGGCGTAGCCATGTACTTGTTGCCCGTTGCGCGCGACACGGTCGATTCGTGCAGGTCGAGTTCCTCGGCGATGTCGCGCAGCACGAGCGGCTTCATCGCGATCTCGCCGTAGCGGAAGAAATCGCGCTGCCGCGCGACGATGCATTCGCCGACGCGCTGGATCGTCTCGAAGCGCTTCTGCACGTTGCGGATCAGCCAGCGCGCTTCCTGCAGCTGCTGGCCGAGCGGCGAATCGCGTTCGCCGCTCGACTGCGCGAACAGCGTCGCATAGCGTTCATGCAGCCGCGCACGCGGCAACACGGCCGGGTTGATCGTCACGATCCACTCGTCGCGCACCTGGCGCACGATCACGTCGGGCACCACGTAGTCGCCGCGCGTGCTGCCGTAATGATTGCCGGGGCGCGGGTCGAGCCCGCGCACCAGCGCGCAGGCCGCCTGCAGCGTCGCCGCATTGCAGCCGATCCGCCGCTGGATCTCGGCCGTCTCGCGGCGGGCAAGACGCTCGAGGTGCTCGCGCGCGATTGCCTTCGCCTCCGCGAGCGCCGGCGTGCTGGCCGGCATCGCGTCGAGTTGCAGCACGAGACACTCCGACAGCGAGCGCGCGGCCAGGCCCGGGCGGTCGAGCATCTGCACGAGCCGCAGCGCGATCGCAAGATCCTGCTCCGACAGCAGCAGCGCGGGGTCGGCCGCGACCAGCAGTTCGGCCAGTTCCTGGCGCAGGTAGCCGTCGTCGTCGAGCGCGTCGATCACGATGCGCGCGGCTTCGCGGTCGCGCCGGTTCAACGGATAGAGCCGCAATGCATCGTGCAACTGCTGATTCAGCGACGGCTCCGCGGCCAGCCATTCGCCGGGCGACTGGCCACCCGCATCGTCGCCCTGGCGGCTCGTGCCGTGCGACGCAGGCGCGGCCGTCAACGACACTTCGGACAACTCGGGCACTTCGGGGGCTTCGCCGTCGTGCGGGCGAGCGTCGTCGGGCTCGGATGCCGCTTCGGGCGCGGCGGCTTCGGCCGGCTGCACGGGTGCATCGGCTGCCGCCTCCTCCTCTGCCTGGCCATCCTCGAGGAACGGATTCTGATCGAGCGCCTGCCGCAACTCCTGTTGAAATTCGAGCGAGGACAACTGCAGCAACCGCAGCGACTGCTGAAGCCTCGGCGTAAGTGCCAGATGCTGTCGCATCTGCAGCGCAAGCGAGACGGACATCGATGGTCCTCCTGACGTTTCGGGGTTTAGCTTCGTATTCGGTCAGGATTCATGCAGTTTCCATGCCAAGCGGGCCGATCGCTGCGCGCCGCGCGTCACGCGGGTTCGTACCCCGCGTTGCCGACCAGCGGTGCCGCCTTTTTACAAGGTGTCGGCAAGTTTTGGGCACGCGTTTCGCGCACCGTCACACGCAGGCCGTCGAATGAATCAGTACTGCATCGACGGCGGCGTGCCCGGCAGCGGTGGGTCGCCCGGCGTGCCGTTCGGGCCGGGCGGCGGCACGTCGGCCGGGTCGCCGCCAACCGCGCCCGGCGGCATCGTGTTGCCCGGCGACGGACGCGTCTCGTAACGCGTATTGGCATCGGGCATCGTCACGCCAGGCGACGGCGGGTGGGCGCCGGGCGGCGCGGGCGGCGCGCCCCGTGCGCCGTAGGGACCAGGTTGCGTGCATGCGGCCAGCGCGCACGCGGCGGCCAGCAGGCATGCACCCGTACGTATCGTGCGGGTCGGTTTCATCGAACACCTCCTGACATCCGCGGCAGCCGCGGAATCGGTTGGGCAGGTTGCGACCAATCCGCAATCCCCGTGCCGTCCGTTCACGCGTCACGCGCGCAGTCCCGCAGTGCGCCTGGCGCAAGGACCACCGTCGTTCGCTGCGATGCGTGCCTGCTTGCCGCCATGCGTCGTACGCGGCCATCACGAGCCACAGCTCGCGGGCATCGTCGCGCACGCGCGCCGCAAGCGCATGTGTGTGAGCGGGCCCGCATGCACGCCGCAGCGCGAATCTCGCCGCCTTGGTCGCGCCGAACGTCTCTTCTCCGAGCGGCCGCACGTCGGCCTTGCCCTCGAACATCCCGTGCGCGCGATGCCGCCTGCCGGCCTTCGTTCAAGCTCGGCCCCGCGTCGCCGAAACAGGCCTTCGCGATAGCGAAACCAAAAATGGCCGCCGCGTCAGCCGTCCTGCTTCGTCACGCGCACGATCTTGTCCGCCAGTTCGCGCACGTCGACCGGCTTGCACAGATAGCCGTCGAACCCGGCCTCGAGCGCACGGCGTTCGTCGGCCAGGCCCGCATGCGCGGTCACGGCGAGCACCCGCACGCCTGCCGGCCCGCCGCCGACGTTCATGCCGGCGCGCCGCAACGCGTCGAGCAGCCAGAAGCCGTCGCCATCGGGCATCGCGAGATCGGACAGCACGACCGTCGGCCGCAGGTCGGCGGCCACCGCGAGCGCCTCGCGCCCCGACGACGCGATCGCGACGGCCGCGCCGAACGTCGTCAGCGCCGCGGTGAGGCTCTCGCGCGTCGTCGGATCGTCATCGACGATCAGGATGCGATGCGTATCGAGCGTGAGCGGGGCGCGATGGCCGTCCAGGTGCGCACTCCCCCACGCCATCGCGCCGACCGGCTGCCAGCCGGCCGGCAGCGTCACCGTAAACGTCGCGCCGCGATTGCGGCCCGCGCTTTCGACCGTCACGGTGCCGCCGTGCAACTGCGCGATATGCCGCACGATCGACAGGCCGAGCCCGAGCCCGCGCCGCGACGACGCCGGCGAATCCTCCGCGCGGCGGAACATGTCGAACACGTACGGCAGGAACGCCGGCACGATGCCCTGCCCCGTGTCGCTCACGGTCAGCACCACCCGCGCGTCGTTGCGTGCGAGCCCGACCGTCACGCTGCCGCCCGTCGGCGTGAACTTCAGCGCATTCGACACGAGGTTCGACAGCATCTGCCGCAAGCGCTCGGCATCACCCGACACCACGCAGGTCGACACCGCACAGTCGAATTCGAGCACGATGCCGGCCGACGACGCGGCCGTCTGGAACGCGCCGACCGAATCGGAGAACAGCCGCACGACGTCCACCGGCATCGCGTCGAGCTGCAGCTTGCCGGTGGCGAGCGACGACGCGTCGAGGATGTCGCCGACCATCCGCGTGAGCGAGCGCGCGCTGCGGTCGATCGCGTCGATCGCCTGCTGTTGCAGCGCGCTGTCGCCCGAATTGCGCAGCACCTCGACCCAGCCGTAGATCACGTTCAACGGCGTGCGCAGCTCGTGCGACACCGTCGCGAGCAGTTCGTCCTTCAGGCGGTTCGACGTATCGGCCTGGTCGCGCGCATCGCGTGCGCCCTGCAGCGACCGTTGCGCACGTAAGTCGCGGCGGCGCTGCGCGCCGGTTTCGCGCAGCGTCAGCGCCAGTGCGACGAAAGCTCGCACGTCGCCGCGTACCGGGCCCGCCGACACGGTCGCACGAAAGCGCCGGCCGTCGCGCCGCACGCACAGCAGGTCGATCGGGCCGATCGCTGCGTGCATGTCGTCGAACGACTCGACGAGCGGCTTGCGTTTCAGCCAGCGCATCGCCACCAGCGATTCGAACATGCGCCCATGCGCATGGCTTTCGTCGTAGCCGAACATGCGTTGCGCGGCCGGGTTCCAGCTGACGATGCGGCCGTCGGTATCGATGCCGACGATCGCGTCGGGCGACGCGTCGACGACGGCGCGCTGCAACCGCGACGCATCGGCCCGCGAACGGTCCGGGCCGGCGTCGCGCAGCAGCAGCACGGCGCCGTCGACGTTGCCGTCCGCATCGCCGAGCGGCGCGGCCACCTCGACGATCGGCACCGGCGCCCCACCCTCTACCTGCAGCCAGTGACGATCCGACGCGACACCCTCGCCGCCGAGCGCGAGCTCGAGCGGTGTCGATTGAACGCGCCGGCCGTCGCGATCGACGATCCGCAGCACGTCGCGCGCGGCGCGGCCTATCGCATCGTCCGGCCGGCAGCCGACGAGTGCGGCCGCGGCGGCGTTGATGCAGGTGAGCCGCCCGTTCGTATCGGTGGCGATCACGCCATGCGGCAACGCCTGCAGCACGGCTTCGAGCCGCCGGCGCGCGGCGGCTTCGCGCCGTAGCGCCGCGTTGTTCGTGAAACGCGCGTGGCGCAGCATCGACGCGATCGCGCAGACGAGCGCGCAGATCAGCACGAAGGTGCCGAGCCGCACGAGGCGGTCAGGCAGCGGCTGCGTATAGGCGGCGGGATCAGAGAGGAACAGCGTCCACACGAGCAGGCCGCTGACGACGGTCGCGGCCATCCCGAACAGGAACGACGTGGCCCATGCGGCGCCCGCGAGCAGCGGGTAGTAGAGGACGAGCGGCAGGTTCACGCCGCCGAAGCGGATCGCGAGCGCCTGCAGGACGGTGGCGATCGCAACCAGCATCACGGCCGTGACGTAGTTGCCGGCGCGTGTGCGCGAAATATCGATCATCGATCATGCTCCTGCCGGCGAGTCGGTCGCGGTGGCATCAGGATTCCGGCTTGCCCGCCTCGTCTTCGAGCTGGGCGAGCCGGTTGTAGATCGTCTTCAGGCTGACGTCGAGCACCTCGGCCGCCTGCGCCTTCACGCCGCCGCATTGCGCGATCGTGCCGAGGATCAGCCGCCGGTCGGCTTCCTCGAGCGACGTGCCGAACGGCACGGTCACACGATCCTCGTGCGAATCGACCATGTTCGACAGTTCGTCCATGATCGGCGGCGGCAGCGTATCGATCACGTCCGCGTCGCAGAAGATGCTCGCGCGCTGCACGAAGTTGCGCAGCTCGCGTACGTTACCGGGCCACGCATAAGTCTTCAGCGCGTCGCGCGCGGCCGGCGCGAAGCTCAGGTTCCGGCCGCTTTCGGCGTTGAACTGCTGCAGGAATGCATCGGCCAGCATCGGGATATCGTCGCCGCGCTCGCGCAGCGACGGCAGCGGGATCGGGAACACGTTGATCCGGTGGAACAGGTCGGGCCGCAGCTTGCCGTCGGCCATCGCGGCTTCCGGGTCGCGGTTGGTCGCCGCGACGATGCGTACGTCGACGTCGATCTCGCGCGTCGAGCCGAGCCGCGTGAGACGCCCCGTCTCGAGCACGCGCAGCAGCTTGACCTGCGACTCGAGCGGCATCTCGGTGATTTCGTCGAGAAACAGCGTGCCGCCGTCCGCGCGTTCGAAGAAGCCCTTGTGCTGGCGCTCCGCACCCGTGAAGCTGCCGCGGTCATGGCCGAACATCTCGCTCTCGACGAGGTTCGCGGCGATCGCGCCGCAGTTCACCGCGAGGAACGGGCCGCGTCGGCGCAGGCTCAGGTCGTGCACCGTCTGCGCGGCCAGCTCCTTGCCGGTGCCCGATTCGCCCGTCAGCAGCACCGACGCCTCGGTGCGTGCGACCCGGCCGATTGCGTCGTAGACAGTCTGCATCGCGGGCGAGCTGCCGAGCATGCGGCCGAAGCGGCCGAGGCGCTTCAGCTCCGAGCGCAGTTCGGCAATCTCTTCATGCAGCGCGGTGGTGCGCGGCACGCGCGCGAAGATGCTGTTCAACCGCTGCATGTTCAGCGGCTTCACCAGGTAGTCGGTCGCGCCGCGCCGCAGCGCGTCGATCGCGGTCTCGAGGCTCGCGTGGCCGGTGGTCATCACCATTTCGCAGTGCGAACGCTTGGGCAACGCATCGAAGAGATCCATCCCGTTGCCGTCCGGCAGCACGAGATCGCACAGAATGAGGTCGGGGGTATTCGTCGTGACGAGCGTGCGCGCTTCTTCCAGCGTCGCGGCCGTGTCACAGGCCAGCTGCTGCGTGCGCGCGAGCGCCGCGAGCATCGTCCGCGTATCGGCATCGTCTTCGACGATCAGGACGTAGGGCATCGTGGCTCCTTGTGAGGCGGCCCGGCGCGCTTGCCTGCCGGGACCGCGGCGGATGGTAGCGAGGTCCGGCCGTCGGTCGCACGACGATATGACTTGATCGATGCACTCGTGCGGATGGGCGGTCCTCCCGTGAAAAGCGGTCCCTATCAGTATAGGAGAGGCATGTCGCGCATTCGCCGATCATCGAATAAATCTATCCGCGTACGTCACCTGCATTGCAAGATTCAATGCGCGGCAATCGGTAAGAACGTCATCGTATCAAGGGGATCATGTGGCGCGAAGTCGCGCAGATCACGTCATTTGCACGCATTGACGCGCAATGCGGTCAAACTTTCCGGTCTGATTTTTCGCATGTCGAAATCCTCGCATGACGACAGTGACCGCGCGATCGCTTGCGTTCGATTCAGACCCTGCCGCGTGACTTGCCGCGCATCGCGCATTCCATCCGCTGCGTCGATCCGTCAGTCGGTCGAGGCCTGACGTCCGCCGTCGCGCATTGTCGAAATCGCTTCGACGAGTTTCAGTTCGTCGTCGATCGACAGCGTCGTGTCGATCACCTCTCCGCCGAACGGTGCGAGCGCCGTGCTCAGTGCGTAGATATCGAGTTGCGTCGCGGCCATCCCGAGCGACACGGTGCCGGGGCGCGCCTTGCGCGCGACGCGGTCGAGCAGCGCATCGTCCACCGGTTTCTCGCGCCATGCATCGAGCGACGATTCGAGATGCTCGACCACGCTGTCGAGCAGCGATCCGGGCGGCGTGCGCCCCGGGTCGACTGCATGCGCGCGCAACTGTCCGTCGGCTGCGCACTCGACGATCGCCACGCCCGACAGCGCGACGACGTGCCGGTCGCGCAACGTATCGAGTTCGGCGAGCGCGCGATGAGCGGCCGCGAGGTCGGGATAGGACAATACGATCAGCGTGTTCATCAGCCACTCCGTGTGATCAGGCAGCCGGTTCGGGGTGCGCCGCGCTCAATGCGGCAACCCGAACGCGGCCTTCAGGCTCGCGACG
This sequence comes from Burkholderia sp. 4NA327C6, assembly GCF_005502655.1. NCBI lineage: Bacteria > Pseudomonadati > Pseudomonadota > Betaproteobacteria > Burkholderiales > Burkholderiaceae > Burkholderia > Burkholderia sp. 4NA327C6. The sequence goes on from NZ_SCNZ01000051.1 coordinate 54,798, forward strand.
ATCATCTGCATCGCGATCGCCGCGAGAATCATGCCCATCAGCCGTTGCGTCACCGCCGTCACGCGCGGCGACAGGTAATGGCCGATCAGCGGTGCCGACAGCAGCGAGACGGCCAGCAACACGAGAAACGCGGCGAGCCCGAGTGCGAACGCAAATACCTGCCCGGTCGACAACGCGCCATGCCCGAGCACGATCATCGTCGCGATCGTGCCGGGGCCGACGAGCAGCGGGATCGTCAGCGGATAGATCGCGACGCTCTCGGCCGCGGCGGGATCGGCGCCTTCGTCGTCGCCCGGCGAATGCTGGCGGCTCGGCGCGCCGTGCAGCATCGACAGCGCGATCAGCAGCACCAGCAGCCCGCCCGCGAGTCGGAAATCGTCGATCGTCAAGCCGAACACATGCAGGATCGCGCCGCCTGCGACCGCCGACACGATGCAGCCGACCGTCACGCCGATCGTGGCCGTCAGCGCGACCTTGCGGCGCACGCCGTCCGCCGCGCCTTCCGTCAGCGACAGGAACACGGGGATGTTCGCGATCGGGTTCATGATCGCGAACAGCGCCGCGAACACCTTGATGGAGAAAGTCAGGTCGACGGCCACTGGTTCGCTCCCGTCTCGCATGTCGACACGTGCGTCGAATCGCGCGAGGGTTCCGCTTGGTTTCGGATGCACGGCGCACGCCATGCTGCTACGATCGACGCACCGCGTTCACGCATGACGGAGGGCTCCGACCGATGCAAGCCACCGATACCTTCATGGATCACGAGATTCGCGTCGATGCGACGCGCAACGCGAACGGCGCGTGGGTCGCGCAGGTGCGGATCTTCCGCGACGGCGCGCCGGTCGACCTGCCCGCGCCCGAACTCGTCACACCCGAATGGCTCACGTGCGACGAAGCACTGCGCGGCGGCATCGACCAGGGCCGGGTGATCATTAGGACACGCGACCGGTAGCGGCAACCGGCGCATCGGCACGCATCGCGCGACGCGATTCACGCATCGAAATCCAGATCGCCGATCAGGATCTCGCGATCGCGCTGGGTGCGCGTGCTGAAATCGACCGGCAATTCCATCTGCCAGCGTTCGATCGTGACCGGCAGCGCCGCGAGATAGCAATCGAAGCGGCTGCGGTCGGGCTCGGCCAGCAACGCATCGATCGCATCGTCACGCCACGCGAGCCGCGCATTCAGCCGGTTCGGCAATCCGACCGTCGACGTGAGCCCGATCACGTCGACACAGGTCGGGCTACCTTGCCCGTCGTGCGGCACGACGTCCACCCTCACTTCGCCAGGCTGATACAGGCCGAGTACGCGCGCCGCGATGCGCGGCGCAAACTCGGTTTCGAAACGTGCACGTACGTCGGGATTCATCTCGCCTCCGGGTTTGAACCAAGTCGTCACACCGCTGTCACGCGGCTGCAATCTGCCGCTCAAATGCCGCTTCCGCCTTCAGGCTGTCGAGATCGCGGCCAACCGTCGCGACCGCGAGCCGTGTGTTGCCGCGCCAGTACGCGATCGAGCAATCGTGCGCGCCGAGGTCGCCATCGATCTCGACACGATCGAATTGCTCCGCATGCCCGACATAGTTGACCGTCAGGTCGTAATGCTGGCTCCAGAAGAACGGCACCGCGTCGAACGGCCGCTGCTGCCCGAGCATGTTGCGCGCGGCGACGCTGCCCTGCCGCTCGGCGACGACCCAGTGCTCGACGCGAATCCGCTCGCCCGTTAGCGGATCGGGCCAGCGCGCGATGTCGCCGGCCGCGTAGATGCCGGGCGCACTCGTCTGAAGGAAGCGGTCGACCGTCACGCCGCGCTCGACGGCCAGCCCCGCGTCCTGCGCGAGCGCCACGTTCGGATGCACGCCGACGCCGACCACCACGAGATCGGCCGGCAGCACGTCGCCGGTCGACAGCGTCACGCTGTCCGGCGTGATCCGCGCGGGTGTCGCGCCGAGATGGAACACGACACCGTGCGATTCGTGCAGTGCCTGGATCGTGCTGCCGAGCGCTTCGCCGAGCACGCGCGCCATCGGATGCGCATCGGGCGCGACGACCTGCACGTCGAGCCCGCGCGTGCGCAGCGCCGCGGCCGCTTCGAGCCCGATGAAGCTCGCTCCGACCACGACGCAGCGACGTGCGGTTTTCAGCTTGCCGATCAGCGCGTCGCAATCGGCGCGCGAGCGCAGCACGCACACGTGCGGCAGATCCGCACCGGGCACGGTCAGCCGGTTCGGCTCGGCGCCCGTTGCAAGCAGCAGCGCGCCGTATCCGACGCGGCTGCCGTCGGCCAGCTCGACCGCCTGCTGCGCGGGGTCGATGCGTACGACGCGCGTGCCGCACCGCACGTAGAAAGTGTGGTCCGCA
>NZ_SCNZ01000052.1:0-55909 GCF_005502655.1 Burkholderia sp. 4NA327C6
TTCATCACGGCGGTGACGATCGGCGTGATCGTCGTGAACCGGATGATGATCGCGCGCGAACGGCGCCGCATCGCCGACATGAAGGCGGCGTTCGCGGTGGCGTGACGGCAGGCGTGGGGTACCGGCATGAACGCGGCCGGCCACGTGATGCGTGACGACGAGTGAAAAAGGCGGCGGGCGCGCCAGCACGTCATGCCCGCCGGCGCGCTATAGTCGTACGATTCCCGCCCGGGGTGCTGCATGCTCGGCGGTGTCCCTCTTCGACCGAACGCGCCCCATGACAACGCAACCTGACGTTTCCATCCGGCTCACCGACACCGAGCAGCCGGCCGCACACGACTTCATCAGCCGCAAGCTCGGCGAATTCAATCATGCAATGACGGGGCGCGCCGACGCGGCCACGCTCGACGTGTACGTGACCGATCCTGCGACCGGCGAGATCCTGGGCGGCCTCACGGGGCGCACGTCGCTCGGCCTCTTCTTCATCGATCTGTTCTACCTGCCTGAATCGCTGCGCGGCGGCGGCTTCGGCAGTCGGCTGCTGCGCGAGGCCGAAGCCGAAGCGAAACGACGCGGCTGCGCGCGTGCGGTGCTCTACACGATCTCGTTCCAGGCGCCGGATTTCTACCGGAAGCAGGGCTACGAAGCGTTCGGCGAAGTGCCGTGCGAGCCGGAAGGCGCGTCGCGCGTGTTCATGGTGAAGGTGCTTTGAACCGGTTCAGGCGGCTCGCGTCGCGCGGCAAACAAGCTGGCGTAGCGCGAATGCCTGCAGCCGGGCGCGGGCGGCGCCGCTGAGTCCCTGCACCGCGCCCGCCGGCTTCACCCCGTGCGAACCGCCACGGGGCGCATGCCGCCCGCGTCAGCAATGCTCCAGCGCGTACGACAGGTCGGCGATCAGGTCGTCTGGATGTTCGAGCCCGACCGACACGCGAATCAACCCTTCCGATACCCCCGCCGCCGCACGCGCATCGGCCGGCACGCCCGAATGCGTGGTCGACGCCGGATGGCAGATCAGCGACTCCGTGCCGCCTAGACTGACCGCCGACTTGAAGAGCGTCAGGTGGTTGATGAACCTGAACGCCTGCTCGCGGCCGCCGTCGAGAATGAACGCGAACGTCGAGCCGGGCCCGGTGCATTGGCGCTGATAGACGGCCTGGTAGGCCGGATCGTCGATGAGCTCGGGATGCAGCACGCGCACCGGCCGATGCGGATTGTCGGCGAGCCAGCGAGCGACGGCGCTGCCGCTGCGCGCGGCCTGCTGCATGCGCAGCACGAGCGTTTCCATCGAGCGCGTAATCATCCACGACGAATGCGGGTCGAGCTGCGAGCCGAGCGTGCTGCGGACCGAGCGGATCTTCGTGATCAGCGCGCGATCGCCGGTGACGCCGCCGGCGACGAGGTCGCTATGCCCGCCGATGTATTTCGTCAGCGAGTACACGCTCAGGTCGATGCCCTGCCGCGACGGCTTCTGGTACAGCGGCCCGAGCAGCGTGTTGTCGCAGACCGACAGCGGGCGATAGCCATGGCGTGCCTCGAACGCGTCGATCTCGCTGCGCAGCCCTTCGAGGTCGAACAGCGCGTTGGTCGGGTTGGCCGGCGTCTCGATGTAGCACATCCGCACGTTGCCCTTTTGCGCGGCCGCTTCGAGCGCGGCGCGGATCGCATGGGTGGACAGCCCGTCGGCGATCACTTCGGAGCGAATGCCCCACTCGGGCAGGAACTTCGAGATCAGCGTTTCGGTGCCACCGTAAAGCGGCACCGACTGGACGACGCAGTCGCCCGGCCGCAGGAAGGTCAGCAGGATCGCGGCGATGGCCGACATGCCGCTCGACGTCACGACGGCCGCTTCGGAATCGTCGAGCAGCGCGAGGCGATCCTCGACGATCTCCAGGTTCGGGTGATTGAACCGGCTGTAGACGAGGCCCGCGCCTTCGCCTTCGGGTGAAGGCTTGCGTCCGGCCACGACGTCGAAGAATTCGGCGCCGTCCTCGGCCGTGCGGAACGCGAACGTCGATGTGAGGAACACGGGCGGCTTCACCGATCCTTCCGACAGGAACGGATCGTAGCCGTACGACATCATCTGGGTTTCGGGATGGAGTTCCCGGTCTGCAATCTTGCGCTTGTGGTAGTTGCGATAGGCCATGCGGTGCTCCGTGCAGGGGTGGTGAGGAACGGCCGTTGCAGTGGTGGCATGACGCGCGCGGTGCCGGGTAGGCACCGGCCGTCGCGACCGCGTGTGGCGATACTACCGCGAAGGCGCTGCTTCGTGACGCACCCCTGACACTATCGTCAGGGTGTCGCCTGTTCGACGATCATGTCGTACAACGCACGGGCGGCCGGCGACAATTGCGCGCTCCTGCGCGTGACGAGCACGAGCGTGCGCGACACCGCCGGCTCGACGAGCTCGATCGTGCGGATCATCGGGTACGCGTTTTTCTGGATCGCGAGCTTCGGCACCACGGCCGCGCCGAGCCCTTCCGCGACGAGCCCGAGCGCCGTCGAGCTGCGCTGGACCTCGTAGAACGAATGCAGCGACACGCCGCTCGTCTTCAGCGCGCCGTCGAGCAGCCCGCGATTGCCGCTCACTTCGCCGGCGAAGATCAGCGGGTGCGGCTGCAGTGCGGCCCAGCGAATGCGCCGCCGCTTCGCGAGCGGATGATCGTCGCGGCACACCAGCACGTACGGATCGCTCGTCAGCGGCACGTTGACCAGTTCGGGATGCTGATCGCCGGCGATGCCGATGCCGAACTCGGCTTCGCGATGCAGCACGGCCTGCAGGACGGACGCCGACGCATGATCGAGGATCTTCACGCGATCGTGCGGCCGGTGCGCGGAGAACGCGCGCAGGATGCGGGGCAGGTATTGCACGCCGACCGTCGGCACGCACGCAATCGTGACGTCGCCACGCTGGCTCAGGCCGGTTTCGCGAATTTCGGTGAGCGCATCGGACAGCTCGTTCAGCAGCCGGCGCGCTTGCGGCAGGAAACGCCGGCCGATTTCGGTGAGTGTGGTGCGGCGCGTGGTGCGCTCGACGAGCGCGACGCCGAGGAAGGTTTCGAGCTTGCGCAGCCGCTGCGTGATGGCCGTCTGCGTGACGTGCAGCGTGTCGGCTGCCTGCCGGAAGCTGCCGCCGTCGGCGATTGCGACGAAGGCCTGGACACCGAGCGTATCGATTTTCATTAGATATATGAATCAATCACGATATTAAATTCATTTTACTGAACTCCGTGACGATCGCAGAATGCGTTGGATCGACGGCCCCGGCATCCCGTCCGCGAAGAAGAGGGCCGTCCACGCCGACCAGGAGAAACGACATGACGACCCCACTCGATCGATACGCTGCGCAGTATGTGCAATTCGAGGACGAACGCACGCGGCCGATCCGCGACCTGCTGGCCGCCGTGCCGGACACGCCGATCCGTACCGCGATCGACATCGGCTGCGGGCCCGGCAATTCGACCGAGGCGCTGATCGCACGTGCGCCGCACGCAACGGTCCACGGGATCGATGCGTCGGCGGACATGATCGACGCCGCACGCAAGCGCCTGCCGGACGTGCGATTCGATGTCGTCGATATTTCGACATGGGACGATCCGGGCGGCTACGACCTGATTCTCGCGAATGCGGTGCTGCAATGGGTGCCCGCGCACGACGCGCTGTTTCCGGCACTTGTCGGCCGGCTCGCGCCGGGCGGCCATCTTGCGGTGCAGATGCCCGACAACCTCGACGAACCCGCGCACCGGCTGATGCGCGAAGTCGCCGCGGCCGGGCCGTGGGCGGACAAGCTGAAGGGCGCTGCGCGTACCGAGCGGTTCGATGCGCGCTACTACCACGCGCTGCTGTCGCCGTTGTGCTCGCGGGTGGACGTGTGGCGCACGACCTACTACCACCCGCTGCGCGGCGGTGCCGGCGCGGTCGTGGAGTGGTTCAAAGGCAGCGCGCTGCGACCGTTCCTCGCGGCGCTCGACGATGGCGAGCGCGCGGCGTTTCTCGCGCAGTATCGCGATGCGGTCGCCGGCCCGGGCGGCTATCCGGCGCTCGCTGACGGCACCGTGCTGCTGCCGTTCCCGCGCCTGTTCATCGTCGCGACGCGGGCGTAAAGCGGCAATGATTCGGCCATGATTCGGCCATGACGCGCGGGCGGCCGCACGTCAGCGTGCCGGCCGCACCGACTCCGGGTCGACCGTACGGATGCGTGCGGTCTGCCCGTCACGCAGGTCCTTGTACCAGAACAGCGCCACTTCGCCGTCGTTCTCGTCGTCCGCGTACAGCAGGCGATCGTGTCCGCCCAGCACGAAGCCCGCGCGGGCATACGTGCTGCACGCGGCGATGTTGTTCGACTGCGTTTCCAGCCGCATGAAGCCGAACCCGTGGCTGCGCGCCCACGATTCGGCGGTCGCCAGCAGCAACTGCCCGATCCCTTGCCGCCGATATTGGCGGTCGACGGCCAGCTCCGCGATCTCCGCCATCCCGTTCCAGCTCTGGCCGATGGCCACGAACCCGGCGAGCCGGTCGCCGGCCGTCGCATGAAAGAGCGCCGTCTTGCCGGTCGCCTCGTCCGCCCAGCCGGCCGGATCGAAGCCGTAGTTCTTGCGGCGTGCAGGCAGCGCGCGCAGATCGAGCAAGTCCTGATACGGCGCGTTCAATTCCCAGGCGATGTCGAACGAGAAGTCGCATCGGTCCAGTTCGTCGGCGGGCAGCCCGCTCGTCTGTTCGATGCTGATGTGCTCGGCTCGGTCCATGTGTCGGTGTCCTGTCTTCTGCGGGATGCGTGGTGGTGTCCGTGATGCGATCGCCGGCGCTATGATATGCGCCGCATCGAGTGTGTTCCTGCTTCGATTTTTTGCACCTGCACAATTCGCCGCGCGCGAGACAGGCACAGACAGGTTGCGTCCGTGGCGGTGGAGCGCGCTCAGGCGATGAACCGGACAGTCGCGCAAACGTGTGCGGAGTCCAGGCGCCGGCTGAGGCGCTCGTTCGATCGACTGATTATGCTGGATTTCGGCGTTGGCCTGGTGAGCGCATCGAGTGCCGCATACACGAACATGCGGTTCCCGAACGGTGGGCCGCCCGCATTCGGCGTGAGTATCGCGAACATCGGCAGGCAAGGGGTGCGCGACCTCGAGAGGGTCGGCGTTGGCGCGCGCGATGCGATCGCGGCGGCTCTCGTGTGGGCGAACTGGACGCGCACGAAGTTCGTGCCACTGTCGAGCGAAACATCGAAAGCATTCGGGCGCAACGGGGGACGTCGCGCCCGAGTGCGCGTCGGCCCCGTGCGGGCGGCCGACGCGGTCCGGCCACGCCGTCAGATCGTGATCGTGACGGGGCCCGCGAGCGGCGTGTAGCCGTCGTCGAACAGGTACCACGCATCGTACTGCCCCGACGCCAGCGTGCTGTTGGCCGTGGACGAGAACAGCAACGAACCCGTGCTCTTCGGCAGGTACGCCCACGACTTGTAGCTGCCCTTGGTCGGCTGCGCACCACGCGCAAAGATACCCACCCAGTTCTTCGGGCTGTGGCTCCACGGCGGCGCGACGTAGTCGAACCGCAACGTGCCGAACGTCGAGCCCTGCGACGCGAGCGACGCGACGAACTTCTTGCTGGTATTGCCGATCGCCGAATCCGTGAGCAGCGTGCCGGATTGCGTCTGCACGCAACCGGCCACCCGACGCAGGAAGTTCGGATCGTTCGCGTCGCGGATGCTGGCGTCATACCAGCCGCCGTCGCCGTACCACGTGACCGCTTGCGTCGCGCCGGCGGCGACGGTGAACGACTGCCTCGTGTTCATCCCGTAGGCGTTGTCGGTGAGCTGGAACGTGGTCGCGCTGGCGCCCGCCGAGTTGTCGAGCGTGATCTGCACGTTGCCGTTCGCGACGTCGTAGCACAGGCTGATTTCGGCGGTCGAACCCGTGTTGCCCGACGAACCGATGCTGCCGCGGAACGTCTGCAGGAAACCATTCGGTCCGTAGATCGAATAGTCGTAGCCGCCGCCGCTCGTTAGCGCGAGCGAGTCCGACAGGTTCGCGCACTGGTTCGTGCCGGCCGCGATCGTGTAGTGCCGGGGGATCGTGCTCGTGCCGTCGACCCAGGCCTGCAGGTGCACGCCCGCGGTGCCGGTATTGGTCATCGTCAGCGCGAGCGCGCGGCCGGCGCGGTTGACCTTGCCTTGCACGAAGAACTCGTAGGGCAGGCGGCACGCGGTGCTGCGGCCGGCCGCCTGTGCCGGCACCGCGGTGGTGGTCGGGTAGGGGATCAGGACGGCCGGGCCGTTCGGGTTCATGTTGCTCGCGGGCGGCTGGATCGCGGGAACCGCCTGGTCGGCGTTCGAGAAATCGAAGGCCGACGTCAGGTCGCCGCACACCGTGCGCCGCCACGGCGTGATGTTGGTTTCCTGCAGCCCGAAGCGCGCCTCCAGAAAGCGGATCACCGAGGTGTGATCGAACACCTGCGAGTTGACCTTGCCGCCCTTCGACCACGGCGAGATCACGAACATCGGCACGCGCGGGCCGAGCCCGATCGGCACGTCGCCACTGGCCGAGCCGTCCGATGCGGCGCCGCTGCCGGAGACGAATTCGGCGGCCGTCGAGACCGTCGACTGCCCGGTGCCGGCAGCGGAGCTGGCCGGGACGGCCGGCGGCACGTGATCGAACAGCCCGTCGTTCTCGTCGTACATGACGAGCAGCACCGTGCTGGCCCATACCGCCGGATTCGACGTCAGCGCATTGAGGACGTTGCTCACGTACCATTCGCCGCCGCTCGCGGCCCACGACGGATGCTCGCTGTACGCGTAGGGTGCGGCGATCCACGATACCTGCGGCAGCGTGCCGTTGGCGACGTCGGCCCGCAGCTGGCTGAAGAGGTTCGTGTCGTATTCCTTGCCGCCGCCTGACGGGTCGATCTGCGTGCCGTTGAGCGCCGGCGCGAGCGGATCGCTGGCGCCGAGGTTCTGGTACTGCCTGAAGTTCAGGATGACGTTGTCGCCGTAATTGCCGTTCCACCAGAGATCGCTTTTGGAGCCGTTGTATTCGCCGTAGCCATGGCCGGCATCGAGGCCGTTGCCCTTGTCCTGGTAGAACTTCCACGTGACGCCGGCCGTGTTCAGGCGCTCCGGCATCGTGGTCCAGCCGGTGCCCGTCATCGTGTTGGTGGTGTACGGCGAATAGCCGGTGACGTTGCCGCAGCACCCGGTCCACAGATACAGGCGGTTCGGGTCCGTCGGGCCGAGCATCGAGCAGTGGTACGCGTCGCACACCGTGAACGCGCTCGCCAGCGCGTAGTAGAACGGAATGTCGTTCTGCGTGAAGTAGTACATCGTGCCGCTGGTCTTCGCGGCGGTCCAGTTGTCATAGCGGCCGTTGTTCCAGGCGCTGTGCGTGGTGCCCCAGTCGTGAGGGAGGTCGCCGTAGTAGGTGTCGCCGTTCGCCGTGCCGAAAGGCGGGGACGGGTTGAACGGGAACACGTAGGACAGCATCCAGGGCTGCCGCCACACCGGATACCCGCTCGAAATCACGGCCGGCCGCGGATCGCCGAAGCCGCGCGCACCGCCCAGCATGCCGAGGTAGTGGTCGAACGAGCGGTTTTCCTGCATCAGGATCACGACGTGCTTCACGTCCTGGATCGTGCCGGTCACGGTGGCTGCCGGAATGGCCTGCGCACGCGCGATGCTGTCGGGCAGCATGCCCGTGATCGCGGTGGCGCCGGCGAGCTTCAGCGCGTCGGCGATGAATTGACGTCGTGTCGTGGGTTTGTTTTGCATGATCGCTCTCTGTCGTGGATGGCTGGCCCGGGGGCCGGCGTCGGTCAGTGGCACGCGCTCGCGCAGTGCAGGACGGGTGTGGACGCCGAGCCTGGTGCGGCCGCGCGCGCGGCCGCCATGCTGGCCGCGGTGCCGGAGTCACCGTCGCCGCAAGCGGCCAGCGTGCACAGGAGTGCGATCATGAAAACGCCGCGCCAGTGCGGGAAGCGGCTTTCCGACCGATACGAGTTGACGATATGCTTTCGATCCGATTCGAGTCGGATTCCTGAATGATCGAGACTGTTGCTGCGTGCTCCGTATTTCATTACCCCTCCAGACATGAAAAATGGACAGCAGAGAATATCGCCCGAATCAGAACAACTTCATGACAGGCCAGCCGCGCGTGCCTGCCACGTGCAACAGCTTCGCGTCGGGATTGGTGGCGACCGGATGCGTGACGTAGTCCAGCAGCGGCACGTCGTTGATCGAATCGCTGTAGAAGTAGGTGCGCTCGAAATCGGACGGCGCGTAGCCGAGTGATGCCAGCCACTCGGTGGTGCGCACGATCTTTCCTTCGCGGAAGCTCGGCACGCCCGTGCTGCGCCCGGTGAACGCGCCGCCGGGCGTACCGTCGTCGGTATCGAGCTCGATGCCGAGCAGGTGCTCTATACCGAATTCCGCCGCGATCGGCCGCGTAACGAAGACGTTGGTCGCCGTCACGATGCAGCAGAGATCGCCGTTCTCGCGATGGCGGTCGACCAGCGCGCGCGCCTGCGGCGTGATCGCCGGGCGGATCACTTCGTCCATGAACCGCGCGTGCCAGCGTTCGAGCACCTTGCGCGGATAGCGGGTGAGCGGTGCGAGCGTCACGGCGAGATACGCGTCCATGTCGAGCGTGCCGGCCGCATAGTGACCGTAGTGCTCGTCGATCAGCGCCACGTGCGCGTCGTCTTCCCGCCAGCCGACCCGCGTGATGAAGCGGCTCCAGGCCTGGTCGCTGTCGAGCGGCAGCAGCGTGTGGTCGAGGTCGAACAGCGCGAGATTCCTGTGCATGGGTGGTGCCTTGTGTCGCGTGTTCATGCGCCGATGAGCTTGTCGATCGCATCCTTCGCGTTCTTGCCGTCGATGGTGGTGACGCCGTCGAGCCACTTCGACAGCACGCCGGGGTTCTTCTTCGCCCATTCCTTCGCCACCGCGACCGGATCCGCGTGATTCATGATCGGCACCATCAGCTGGTTCTCCTCGTCGGTCGTGAACTTCAGGTTGGTCAGCAGTCGGCCGACGTTCGGGCAGCGTTCGAGATAGCCGGGCGTGACGAGCGTATAGACCTTCGCCGAGCCGTAGTTCGGGCCGAATACGCTGTCGCCGCCGTCGAGATAGGCAATCTTGAAGTTGATGTTCATCGGATGCGGCTCCCATGCGAGGAAGACGATCATCCGGTGCTCCTGCACCGCGCGCGTCACTTGCACGAGCATCCCGGCCTCGCTCGATTCGACCAGCTTGAAGCCGCCGAGCCCGAACTCGTTCTTGTCGATCATCCGCTGGACCAGCGCGTTGCCGTTGTTGCCGGCGCCGATCCCGTAGATCCTGCCGTCGAGCTGGTCGCGGAACTTCGCGATGTCCGCAAAACTCTTGAGGCCCTTGTCCGACGCATATTGCGGCACGGCCAGCGTGTAGCGCGCGCCGACCAGGTTGGGTTGCGGCAGCTGGTGGACGGCGCCGGCATCGACGAACGGCTTCACCGTGGGCGTCATGCTCGGATCCCAGTAGCCGAGGAACGCGTCGATCTGCGCCTTCTTCACGCCGGCCAGCACGATCGGTGGCGACGCGATCGTCTTGGTCGCCTCGTAGCCGAGCCCGTCGAGCAGCATCATCGCGACACCGGTGGTGGCCGCGATGTCGCTCCAGCCGACATCGCCGAGCGTCACCTTCTTGCAGACGTCGCCTTCCGACGCGTGAGCGGGGGCCGTGGCCAGCACGGCCAGCAGCGTGGCTGCCAGCCTCCATGCGTTCTTCATCATGTTGGTCTCCTAAGCAAATGTTCCGGATCGTGCTGCCTGAATGGTATGACGATTGGTCGTGCTGATCGGATGAAACAAATGAACCTGGGTCTGGCTTTGTAGTTTTGCGTACCGTATATTAGAAAGCACAAAATCGCAAGATCGCACAAAAATACAACTTGCCGGTTGCCGGGTCGGGTGACGGGCAGGCGGGGGCAGGAAGAATTCGGCGACGGCCCAGGCGGGCCGTGCTTCATCGGGTGAACAAGGCAAAGCAAGGAGACCTCGCATGATCAGTCAGCTGGAAATCGTGTCCCGCCTGTTGCTGGCGGCATTGCTCGGCAGCATCGTCGGCATCGAGCGCGAGCGCCTGTCGTGGGCGGCCGGATTGCGCACGCACATGCTGGTGGCGGTAGGCGCCGCGCTCGTGATGGTCGTGTCGGCGTTTGGTTTCGCGGATATCCAGGACGCGAAGAACGTGTCGCTGGACCCGTCGCGCGTCGCCGCGCAGGTGGTGTCGGGCATCGGCTTCCTCGGCGCCGGGTCGATCATGCTGCGCGGCGAGATCATCCGCGGCCTGACGACCGCGGCGAGCCTGTGGGTCGTGGCGGCGGTCGGGCTCGCCGTGGGCGGCGGCGTGTACGTGGCCGCGATCGCCGCGACGGCGATCGTGCTCGCGATCCTGGCCGGCCTGAAGCCGATCGAGAAACGCTTCTTCGCTGCGCGGCAGCGCTGGGGCGTGCGCATCCTCGCGCGCCGAGGCACCGTGAAACTGACGTCGTTGCAGGCGATGCCCGGCATCGACCAGGCGCGTATCGTCCAGTTCATCATCGAACAGGACGACACCGCGCCGGACGACGACCACATCCACGTGGTGTTTTCGAAGATGACGAGCCGCGAATTCCAGGCGGTCCGTCAGTCCCTGCAGACCCTCGTCGGCATCAAAAAGATGGAGGAAAGCGCAGCATAGTCCGCCGTTCGAATAACATTGGCGTTCATTCCAAGGACATTCCATGTGGCAAGAAGAGCGATACCAGAGGATCCGGCTTCTGTTATCGAAGATGCAGCGCGTTTCGACCGACCGGATCATGGCCGACCTGAACGTGTCGCGGGAAACCGTGCGGCGCGATCTCGTCGATCTCGAGGCGCTCGGTGAATTGAAGCGCGTACACGGCGGTGCGGTGCAGGTGGGCGACGAAGCGCCGATCGCCGAGCGCGCGCAGACGCACGTAAAGGCGAAGCAGGCGATTGCCCGCGCAGCGGCCAGGCTGGTCACGGGCTCGCAGACGCTGTTCATCGACGCGGGCACGACCACGACGCTGCTGGCCGAGGAACTGGCGAAGCTGTCGGGCCTCACGATCGTCACGAACTCGATCGACGTCGCGCTGAAGATGCGGTCGAGCGACCCGGCGCAGGCGAGGAACGAAACGATCCTGCTCGGCGGGATGATCGGCAGCCGCGCGGCCGCGACCGTCGGTGACGGCACGGTTGCCGAGATCTTCCGCTATCGCGCCGATCTCGCGCTGCTGTCGCCGGTGGGCGTCGATGCCGTTCGTGGCGCGACCAACTACGACCGGATGGAAACCGAAGTGGCGCGCGCGATGGTCAGCAACGCGGCGGACGTCGCGATCCTGGCCGATTTCAGCAAGCTCGGCACGAACAGCCGGATCGGCTTCTGCGAGCCGGCGCGGATCGGCACACTGGTGACCGATGCGAAGGCGGAGTCGGTCGACAGCTACAAGAGCCTCAAGAAAGTCATCAAGCGCATCGTGCTGGCGACCGGCGCGCCTTCAGGACAGCGCGCGTAAGGATTCCGCGTACGGCCATTCGACGCCAGAGACGTTGACGACGGCCTGCCACGCGGCTTCTTGATTCGCGCCATCGAGGAGGTGTGGGTGTCGCTGCGCCTCAATTGGGCCTGAGAACTTCCCTTGTGCGGAGGCGAAGAACTGCCCCGAGACCTCGGTCCCGAACTTCGAGGCCTGGATATAGCGGCCCGCTGCCGTTTCCGGCGTCTGATTCATGCCGGGAATGAGGTTCGCGATCGGGATAAACAGATACTTCACGGCCAGGCTGGCTTGTCGCGAAACGTTGGTCGCAGTCGCCGCACCGGGGGAGACAGCGTACACGGCCATGCCGGAGGGCAGCCGCCGCGCCAGCGCTGCGGCCCACCAGGCGACGAAGAGCTTCGCGTCGGCATACGCATTGTTGGGCACGTACTTCACGTTCGGCCCGTTGCGAATCAGGGCTTCCATGGCAGCGGTCAGGTCACCCTGATGGTGTTTGGCAGCGAATGCGTCTACGTCGGTGTATTTGAACATGGGTACGCCCCCTCGGGCAGGCTCCGCGCTGCTGATGACAATCCGCGCGTTGGGGCTCAGCAGGTTGGCGCGGAGCAACCCGACAGTCAATTGATGATGACCGATGAGCGGGGCCTGAGAAGCCTCGACGCCCTCCGCAGTGATCACGCGCGCCTTGCCGGGAACCATCCCTGCGTTGAGCAGCAGGAAATCGATCCGCCGACCTCGCTTGACGAGTTCGGCGAGCGCGGCCTGGACGCTGGCCGGCGTGTCCAACTCCAGTTCCAGCGGCGTGAAGACCTGTCTTCTGGTTTCCGTTGCGAGTTGAGCGGCCGTTTCCTGGGCGCGAGCCAGGCTGCGGCCAGTGACGATGATCTCACGCCAGCCCTCTCCGGCAAGTGTGCGGGCAGCCGCATAACCGAGCCCGGAGGTGGCACCGGTGACGAGCACGATCGAATGTTCCATGGGCGTCTCAGTGTTGAAGGGGAAAGGGGGAAGGGCGAGTCGTGAGGCCACGGACGACTTGCCAATTTAGAACTATTCAGTTATATATTTGCGCGATGACGAGTGTCAAGGAGTTTTGAACTAAATGATTCAAAATGCTGCCAGGCCGAGGGGCCGACCGCGCAGCTTCGACGAGACAGGGGCGCTGGAAAAGGCAACTCAGGTGTTCTGGTCGAAAGGCTACGACGGAGTGACGATTGACGATCTCGTCGCCGGGATGGGTGTAGGACGGCCCAGCCTGTATGCCGTTTTTGGGGACAAGCGGGCGATATTCTTGCGGGTCCTCAAGGCGTACGCGGAACGGAAAGGCGCATCAGCCGCGAAGACACTCCTCTCACCACTGAGTCTTCGCGACTCGATCACGGGCTTTCTGAGGTACGCCGTCGAAAGTGCGACCGAGAAAGGGTCCGCCCGTGGCTGCCTTCTGATTTGCGTCGCGCCGCTCGTGGACGACCCCGAGGTCCGGCAGTTCCTGCAAAACGCGGCCGCTGGCGGCGCCGCGCTGGTGGAAGGTCGTTTCCGGGACGCAATCATCGCGGGAGAAATCCCGTCCGACTTTCCCGTCGCCGCGCGCGCAACCCAAGTCACGGATTTAGCGCGTGGGCTAACCATGCGTGCGCAGCTAGGCGTGCCGCGCAAGATGCTCCTCAAAGATGCCGAGGAAGCGGCCGACCTGGTGCTCCCGCCGCGACGCGCCTGACGGGTTATTGGACAAGAATTCATTGAGAAATGACCACGACAACTGACATGAGCGGCGGATCCGGGCGTTTCGTCGTCTGATGAACAAAGTGGCGACGGGGTCAATCGACGCCAGGCACCACGTGAAGCGGCCGGCCGTCGCGCGCCGCACCGGCCGTCGTGTATGCTTGCCCGCATCGTTCAAAGGGCGGGACAACATGAAGAAACCGGCACACCCCAAGCCTGAGGTGCGGTTCAGGATGCGTATCCAGCAAGCCGACACGATCGCGCTCGGGCCGGGCAAGGTCGCGCTGCTCGAAGCCGTGCGCGAGCACGGTTCGATTTCGGCGGCGGCGCGCAGCCTGAAGATGTCGTACCGGCGTGCGTGGTTGCTGATGGACGAACTGAACCGCTCGCTGAAATCGCCGGCGACGGTGTCCGAACATGGCGGGCAGAGCGGCGGCGGCAGCGTGCTCACGCCGGTCGGCGAGGAGATCATCCGGCTTTATCGCGGGATCGAGGCGCGTGCTTACGCGGCCTGCGCCGACGACATCGCCGCGCTCACGAAAATGGTGCGGCGTTAAGGGCGCGCTGAACGCGTGTGCGCCCGCCGAGCCTCTTCAGGCTGACGATGGGCCTTCACTGACTCGCTGAAGGGCAGCGCGCAAAATCTGCCGCGAAACGAACCCGGCCTCAACCGTGCCGCAGGCAAAAGCGCGACGCGTCGCCCGTGGCGGCATCCGGCGCCGTCACATCGCGCGCCTGCGCATCGAGCCGCCCGATCAGTTCGACGAAACTCGCGACGCTCGCCGTCCGCAGCGGGTAGTACGCGATGTGGTGGCGTTCGCAGATGCGCTTGAGCAGGTTCATCGAATCGTGGTCGATACAGTCGACCGGGAACACGACCATCCGCGCGCCCGGTAGCGCAGCGGCCAGCAGGCCCTTGCGATCCTCGATGCCGCCGTCGTGCAGCGTCACCTCGCCGCCCGCCGTTTCGACGATCCGCTTGATCGCGCGATTGGAGCCCGGGCGCCCGCCGACATACACCAGACGCGTACCGTGAAGGAGCGACGGCGGATCGGCCGCGCGTTCGGCCGGATCGTCCGCCGACGCCTGCACCGCCAGTTCGATCGCGCTCGCTTCGGCGCGCAGCGTCTTGACCGTCGCCGTCAGTTCGTCGAGCCGCGCGCGCATCGCGCGGGCGCTCGCCTGTTCCGCGGCGATCCGCTGCTCGGCCGCCTCGCGGCGGCTCGTGTGCAGCGCGAGCCGTTCGTCGCGCGGCCAGTGCTTCGCGCAGTTCGTGCACTTCGTCACGCAAGGCGCTGTCCGCCGCCACCGGCTGCGCGTTCCGGCGCGCGGCGAGGGCATCGAGTTCCTGGCGCGCCGCGTCGCGCTGCGCGCTCAGTTCGTGCAGGCGCACCTGCTGCCGTTCGATCGTCGCGTGCAGCGCCGCATTCTCTTCCTCCAGCGCGACCAGCCGCCGGATATCGGCGCGATTGGCCGCGCCGACCAGGTGCGACAGCATGTGCAGGTCGCCGAATGCGGCCTGGCGCACGCCCATCGTCGTGCGCGGATGCGTCATCAGCGCCCAGTAAGCGGGCGGAATGTCGCCGCTCTTCAGCGCTTCCTTCCATCGCGCGAGAAGTTCGTCCGCATCCTTCGCGCTGTCGAACGCGCGGATCGCGCCGGCGTAGCGCTCGTCGAGCGCCTTGTGCAACGCCTTGGCGCCGGCCGTGCCGGCGATGGCGAGTTCGACGGCCGCGTGATGGATCTCGAGATCGGTCGCGTGCCGGCGATCGAGGTCGGTGAATTTCGGCACGAGCTTGCGCAGTTCGTGCGTGGTCAGGCAGGTGCCGATGATCGAGCAGTGCAGGTTCGCATCGAGTTCGGACAGGCGCGTGCGGCGCTTCAGCTCGGTCGGTTGCGCGCTCGACCGCGCGCAGCATGCGTCGATCCGCGTGCCGGTTGCCGCGGGCAGGTTACCGCCGGGCGACGAGAGATCCGCCGTGCGGGACAGGCGAAAGGGCGGAGCGTGCATGTTGACCTCTGTCCGGCAGGGTCGGGCCGGGGACGGATGCGCGAAAGATGGGCGAAATATACCACGGAATATAACGCACGAAATTCCGGGAAAATCACGACGCCAGGCCGCGCGGCGCGGTCAGCAGAGCGCGGTTGAATCGTCGGTGAGCGGCACTGAGGCGGGGGAGAGGCTGAGGTGGAGGCTGCATGCGAAACGGGGAGCCATGCCGGCGCATGATGCGCCATCACCTCCTCGACACACCGCCCGACGAACAATACGTCGACGCGCTCCGGCGGCATGCTGCCGGGCACGACGCGGCGCGCGAGGGTCGCGCGCGTCCGGCCCGAAGTCGTGAATGCCAATGCGCCTAGTGCCCTCGCGTAACCGCCGCCGGCAGCACCGCGGCCCGCGCGCCCGCCGTTTCGTCCACGGTCGCCCGGCCACCGTCGTGAAAGAACGCCTGCTCGGCGGCATTGTTCATCACGAGGATGCTGATGCGGCGATTGGTCGGTTCGTCCGCCACGTTCTTGTCGAGCGGCAGCACATCCGCGAGCCCGCGCACCTGAAGCAGCTTCTCCTCCCGCAATCCGCCCGCGACCAGCGCGCGCCGCGCGGCGTTCGCGCGATCGCTGGACAGCTCCCAGTTCGAATAGCCGGTCGAGCCGCCGGAATACGGCGTCGAGTCGGTATGCCCCGCGATCGACACGCGGTTTTCGACATCGTCGAGTGTCGTCCCGATCTGGGAGAGGATCGCGGTGGCGTAGCTTTCAGGCTGCGCACTACCCGACGCGAACATCGGTCGCTTCAGCGAATCGACGATCTCGATGCGCAGGCCCTCGTTGGTGATCGCGATCCGGATCTGGTCCTGGTACGCGCGCAACGACGGGCTATGTGCGATCGCCGCGCTCAGCTTCGCCTTCAGGCGTTCGAGCTTTTGCGTATCGACGATGCCGGCGAGTGCCGCGGGCGAACTGGCCGGCACCGGTTGCGCCTGGGTGTCGATCGCCGGCGCCGGGTTCGTCATGTCGCGGCCGCCACCCTGCACGACGCTCGGGCGCGGCGCCTGCCCGTCTTTCCCGCCGGAGAGGAGGGTCGACAGCGGCGTGTTGAAGTAGTCCTCGATCCCCTGCTTGTCGTACTTGGACACCGAGCCGAGCAGCCACATCAGCAGGAAGAACGCCATCATCGCCGTGACGAAATCGGCGTACGCGATTTTCCAGGCGCCGCCGTGGTGGGCGTCGTGGTCCTCGCCTTTCCTGCGGCGCACGACGACGAGCGGTGCCTGTTTCGGCGGATTGGAGCGACTGTCGGCCATGGTGCCCCCGTTACGCGGCCTTGGGCGACTTCGTCGCGCGCACGGCCTCGTCGAGCTCCTTGAAGCTCGGGCGATCGGCGGTGAACAGCACCTTGCGGCCGAATTCCACCGCCACAGCCGGTGCGTAGCCGCTCATCGACGCGAGCAGCACCGCCTTCACGCAGTGGAACGGCTTGGCCGCCGCGCGGCCCTTCGCGTTGAGCAGATCCGCGAGCGGGCCGACGAAGCCATACGCGAGCAGGATGCCGAGGAAGGTGCCGACGAGCGCGCCGGCGATCATCTTGCCGAGCACGGCGGGCGGCGCGCCGACCGAGCCCATCGTATGCACGACCCCCATCACCGCGGCGACGATGCCGAACGCCGGGAGGCCGTCCGCCATCTTCTGGATCGCATTGGCCGCGACCGATGCCTCAGCGTGGTGCGTATGCAGTTCCTCGTCCATCAGGTCCTGCATCTCCAGCACGTTCACGTTGCCGCTCGACATCATCCGCAGATAGTCGACGATGAAATCGAGCAGGTGATGGTCTTCGAGCACGTGCGAATACTTCTGGAACAGCGGGCTTTGCTCGGGCGCATCGACGTCGGCCTCGAGCGCCATCATGCCGTCCTTGCGCGCCTTCTGCAGCAGTTCGTACAGCAGCGCGATCAGTTCGACGTATTGCTGCTTCGTGTAGCCGCCGCCCTTGAAACAGGTGGGCAGGCTCTTGAGCGTCTTCTTCAGCGTCGTGACCGGATTGCTGACGACGAACGCACCGAGCGCCGCGCCGAAAATGCATAGGAGCTCGAATGGTTGAAGCAGGGCCGGCACATGGCCGCCCACGCCGACGAAACTGCCGATCACCGACCCGATGACGACGATCCACCCGATGGCTACAAACATGATTACCTCGTCCGCGACTTGCGCTGCTGCATCCGTTGTCGAAAAGCGAGCGGGACGTCCGGTTGTTCCGCTCCATGCCCGCGACGGCGTCGAGTCTCTGTAAGGCGACGTCGACCGGCGGGTGTGGATGCAATAACGGCGATCGTATGGACGACTGAACCCGTGATTCCACGTATCGAGCGGGATTCACGCCCGGCACACGTTTGCGGGCGCGGATGTGAACGATTTTCTTGATCGAAGTCAAAAGGCGCGCGACCATCGCGAGAAATTCCGTAGCGAAACGCCCCCCGGGAAACACGGCGGCGGATCACATCCCTGTCCCCAAAAAAGGTTCATTGCGGGATGCCGGGGTACGCGACGCGCGGCACGCATCGTCGGGCGGCCGGCCGGGCCGCCTGCCGGCAGGGTTTTCATCAGGACATCCGGCGCGTCGCACGATCCATCATGGCGAATCCACCGTCGCAGCCAACCGCAGGAGGGCGCACCGTGACGTCCGATTCCACTCCCTCGACCGCCTTCGTGTTCGCCGGCGGCGGCAGTCTCGGTGCGATCGAGGTCGGCATGCTCCGCGAGCTGGTCACGAGCGGCGAACGGCCCGATTGCGTGATCGGCGCGTCGGCGGGCGCGATCAACGCCGCCTATTTCGCCGGCCGGCCGGATGCGGACGGCGTCGCGATGCTTGAAGCGCTGTGGTGCAGAATCCGCCGTCAGGACGTGATGCCGTTCTCGATGCGCAGCCTCTTCGCGATGCTGCTGCGCAACCGGCCGCATCTGGTCGAGGCCGACGCGCTGCGCCTGCTGCTGGAAAAGAACCTGCCGTACCGCCGGATCGAGCAGGCTGCGTTGCCGCTCCATATCGTCGCGACCGATGTGCTGAGCGGCCGCGAAGTCGTGCTGTCGGCCGGCTCGGTCGTGGATGCGGTGCAGGCCAGCGCGGCGATTCCCGGCGTGTTTCCGTCGGTCAGCATCGACGGCATGGAGCTCGTCGACGGCGGCGTCGCGAACAATACGCCGATCTCGGTGGCGATCGCGCTCGGCGCCAAGCGGATCGTCGTGCTGCCGGCCGGGTTCGCCTGTGCGTTGCGCGTCCCGCCGCGCAGCGCGATCGCGCATGCGACGCACGCGCTGACGCTCGTGATCGCGCGGCAACTGGTGCGCGATCTGGAGCTATACGGAGCCCGCGCGCAAATTCATGTCGTGCCGCCGCTCTGTCCGCTCGAGGTGTCGTCCTATGACTACTCGCAGTGCGCGCAACTGATCGACAAGGCCGCGGAACGCACACGCGTGTGGATCGAGGAGGGCGGGCTCGCGGCGTGTGCGATTCCTGCCCAGTTGCGCGAGCACGATCACGCGGCGGCGTTGTCGCATTGAGGGCGGCTCGTTTGCCGTGCAAACGCGTGACCGACGAACGCCGGTCACCGGGCTGTCTGAGCCTCTTTCCGGAAATCGATAAAAAAACGGCACCGTGCCACGAGACACGGTGCCGCCAACGGCCTGGAAGGCCCCACTGGTCAGTCGTCGTCAGTCGATCGCGCGCATCGCGTGGCGCAGTTCCTGATAGCTTCGCAGCCCCGCCACGCCGAGTTCACGCCCGATCCCGCTGAGCCCGAAGCCGCCCCAGCACACGTGCGGGTAGATGAGCTGCGGCGCGTTGATCCACACGAGCCCCGCGCGCACGCGCTGCTGGAATTGCTTCGCGATGGCCGCATCGCGTGTGACGACGGTCGCGACGAGCCCGTAGCGCGTGTCGTTCGCGAGCGCGATCGCTTCGTCGTCGGTGCGGAACGATTTCACGCACGCAACGGGGCCGAACACTTCGTCGGTCCACAGCGGGTTGTCGGCGGCCGGCTCGGCGATCACGACGGGCGCCATGAAGAAGCCGTCGCCGCCGGAATCCGCCACGCGGCCGCTGAACGCGACGCGTGCGCCCGCCTCGATGCCTTGCTGGAGCATCGCTTCGACGCGCGTACGCTGCGCGGCGGAGATCAGCGGCCCCATCGCGACCTGTTCCGCGGCCGGCGGCGCGACGACGAGCGCGCGCACGGCCGTCTCGAACGCGGCCATGAAGCTGCGGTACACGCTGTCGTGCACGAGGATGCGCGCGGTGGCCGAGCACATCTGGCCCGCGTTCGTGAACGCGCCCGCGACTGCGAGCGACACTGCAACGTCGAGATCGGCATCGTCGCGCACGATCAGCGACGACTTGCCGCCGAGTTCGAGCGTCACGCGCTTCATGTCGACGGCGGCGGTCTGCATGACCTTGCGGCCGGCCGCGGTGCTGCCGGTAAACGAGATCTTGTCGATCAGCGGGTGCGCGGTCAGCGCCGCGCCGACGTCGGCGCCGCCGTTCACGACGTTGACGATGCCGGCCGGCACACCGGCTTCGGCGACGATGTCGAGCAGTGCGTGCTCGGTGGGCGACGTGAGTTCAGACGGCTTCAGCACGACCGCGCAGCCCGCTGCGAGCGCGGGCGCGAGCTTCCACGCGGTCGTGACCATCGGGAAGTTCCACGGCGTGACGAGCGCCGCGACGCCGACGGAGTCGTAGAAGCGTTCGGCCGTGACGGCGTCGCTCGGCAGTGCGACCGGTTCGGCGGCGAACAGCGCCGGGTCCTCGCACAGCTTCGCGTAGTACGCGAACGTGGCGGCCACGTCGCCGACATCGGCGTCGGCCTCGAACGGCGGCTTGCCGCTCACCTGCATCTGGCGCGCCGCCAGCCGATCGCGCGAGGCTTCGACGCGCGCGGCGATCGTCGCGAGAATGCGGCCGCGTTCGGCGGGCGGCGTATTGCGCCAGCCGGCGAACGCATCGCGCGCGGCGCGCACCGCGGCATCGACGTGCGCGGCCGTCGCGAATTCCTGCCAGCCGATCGCGGCACCGGTCGACGCGTCGAAGATCGGCGCGCCGGGCGCATCGGCATGTGTGCGCACGGGCTGGCCGGCGATGTGCGCTGCGGGCAGCACGAACGTGGCGGTGGAGCGGGAAAGCTCGGCGGTGGACATGAAGGTCATCCTGTCGGTCGGGTTAGCGGTAGGCGACGCCCGGCATCACGCAGAGCATCTCGAACGCGAGGTTCGCGCCGGTGAGCGCGGTGGTGCCGGCCGGATCGTATGGCGGCGCGACTTCGACGAGGTCCGCGCCGACGATGTTCAGCCCCTTCATGCCGCGCACGATCTCGAGGCCCTGCTGGATGGTGAGGCCACCGATTTCGGGCGTGCCGGTGCCGGGCGCGAACGACGGATCGAGGCCGTCGATGTCGAAGCTCAGGTAAACCGGCGTGTCGCCGACGCGTTCGCGCACCTGCGCCATCAGCGGCGCGAGCGACTTGTTCCAGCATTCCTCGGCCTGCACGACGGTGAAGCCCTGCTCGCGGCACCAGTCGAAATCGTCCGCGTGGTAGCCGGTGCCGCGCAGGCCGATCTGCGTGACCTTGTCGCATTGCAGCAGGCCGTCTTCCACCGCGCGGCGGAACGGCGTGCCGTGCGCGATCTTCTCGCCGAACATCGTGTCGTTCACGTCCGCGTGCGCGTCGACGTGCACGACGGCGACCTTGCCGTACTTCTTGTGCAGTGCGCGCAGAATCGGCCACGCGATCGTGTGGTCGCCGCCGAGCGTGATCGGCCGGCAGCCGTTCGCGACGATCTCGTCGTACGCCTCCTCGATGCGGCGCACCGAGTCCTTCAGGTCGTACGGGTTGGTCGCGACGTCGCCGATGTCGGCCACCTGCAGCGAATCGAACGGGGCCGCGCGCGTGGCCATGTTGTACGGGCGCAGCAGCACGGATTCGGTGCGGATCTGGCGCGGGCCGAAGCGCGAGCCCGAGCGGTTCGACGTGCCGAGATCGAGCGGCACGCCGACGAAGCACACGTCGAGGCCGTCGGTCGTCGCGGCTTGCGGCAGCCGCATCATCGTGGCGATGCCGCCAAAGCGCGGCATTTCGTTGCCGCCCATCGGTTGATTCAGTTCGCGGGGCATGGGCCGTCTCCTTTATTTGAGGTCAAGCGATCGGCCGATGGTAGAGGAGAACACGCACGCAAAGATTTTGAAGTCGCAACGTTTACATCGACGGGCTTCGATGCAAGCGGCGCCGCCGCATCGACGCGGCGCAACCGAACGCGGCCGTGCGGCGCGACCGGGTGTGTCAGCGCGGGATGCCCGGCGGCGTTGTGCCGTCGTGTGCGCCGGCGGAAGGGAACGCGGTGGTGGCCGACCCCCACGCGGCGAGTTCGCGCTTCGTGCGCACGCCGAGCTTCGCGAATGCGCGCTTCACGTACGACTCGGCCGACGCGACCCGCACGCCGAGGATCTCGGCCGTCTCCGGCACGGTCTTGCCGGAGAGCAGGTGCTTGCAGGTTTCGTATTCGCGCTTCGACAGCTTCACGCCGTCGGCCGCGATCCGCGCATCGAATTGCGCGAGCGGGTGGACTTCGGGCGTCGGGTGCGCGACGCGCCGCACGGCCGTGGTCGACGCATGCAGTTCGAGCAGCGGAAACAGCACGTCGCTGATGCTGCGAAAGCGGTTCATCTCGGCGAGCGTGAACGGCGGCCGGTCGCGGCCGCGCTCCAGCGCGATCGAATGCTGCGAATAGCGCGTGCCGCGCGCGAGCACGCATTCGTGCCCGATCCGCACGTCGTCGAACAGCCGCTGGCGGAATTCGCCGGGTGGGATCGCCGCGATGTCGCGCACCACGAGCATCGTGCCCGTCTTGCCGCGCAGCCCCGCGAACAGCGGGTCGCTGTCGAGAAAGCGCTCGTAGTAGAGCGTCATCACGTCGGAGATTTCGGTGGATTCGGTATCGATGCCGCTGCTGCCGATCCATTCGCATCGATAGCCGGTGGGCATCGAGCCGTCGACGCGCGAGCGTTCGACGTGCGCGACGTCGAGCGGCACGACTTCATTGAGCAGTTGCGTGAGGCACGGCACGAAGTGCGGCGTGCCGACCGTCTCGATCAGCTCGCCCAGCGCCTTGAACGACACGTTGAAGCGGTCGTTGTCGCGGTGGAAGGGGTTCACGTTGAGCAGCATGCGGTTCCCCGGGTGAAAAGCCGGCGGATTGTAGCGTTCGCAACGAAAAACGTCATTAGGGGGAAACACCGTCGGTTGTCCTGCCGACCCGTTCGCCCCGGAAAACACGGCTTGTCCCCCCCGGAGGGGGGCATACCGGGGCAGTGTAAATGAGTAACTTTGTCTCTGCTTTTTTCAATCGAGAGACGAAAGATTCACATGACCAAACTGATCAAGGACATCCTGCCGCTCGGCGCAGGCATCGGCGAATTCACGAAGCTCGACTTCGGCATGGACGAGAGCGACTGGCGCGCGGCGGAAGGCAAGAGCGGCAACTACATCATCGGCTGGTGGGAAGGGAAAGCCGGCTCGGTGGGGTTTCCGGAAACCGCGGCCGACGAAGCCGTGTGGCTCGTCGAGGGCCGGATCGCATTGACCGACGTCGAAGGCAACCGCAAGGAATTCACGCCGGGCCAGGGCTACCTGCTGCCGGCCGGCTTCGCGGGCCGCTGGGAGACGATCGAGGACGCGAAGAAGTTCTACGTGCTGCTCGAGCAGTCGTGATGTCCGGGGCCGCCGCCGGGCGCGTCGTCCGTGTGACGCGCGCCCGGCGGCGGTTTCGCTTTTCGCGTGTGATGGCTGGGATCATGGAAATGGAAGTCAAGACAAGAGAGACTGCACCGGAGCAGGCGCACGCCATGCGTGGCGCACCGGTCGCACTGGGCGTCGAGGCGGCGCTCGCGAATACGAAGCTGTTCCCGTACTGGCTCGACAACCCGGCGGCGCCGGCCACCGAGCCGGAACTCGTCGGCGACGTGACGGCCGACCTGCTGATCGTCGGCGGCGGCTTCACGGGGCTGTGGGCGGCCGTGCAGGCGAAGGAACAGATGCCGCACCTGAACGTGGTGCTGATCGAGGCCGGCAAGGTGGCGCACGGCGCATCGGGCCGCGCGGGCGGGATCATCTCGACGTCGGTGATGCACGGGCTGCCGAACGCGGTGCGCGTGTTCCCGAACGACATCGCGCAGCTCGAGGCATTCGGCCATCACAACCTCGACGGCTTCGAGGACACGCTGAAGCGCTACGACATCGACGCCGATATCGAGTGGAACGGCGAGATGACGGTGGCGGTCGATCCCGAGCACATCGCGCACCTGAAGGGCGACTACGACCTGCATCGCGAGTACGGCCACAACGTCGTGCTGCTCAACCGCGAGGAAACGCTCGAACAACTGAATTCGCCGCTGTTCGCGGGTGCGCTGTGGTCGCGCAATCGCAGCGGCATCGTGCATCCGGCGAAACTCGCGTGGGGGCTGAAGCGCGCGGCGCTGCAGCTCGGCGTGAAGCTCTACGAGCACACGCCGCTCGTGACCGTGGCCGACGAAGGCAGCACGGTGTTCGTGACGACGCCGAAGGGCAGCGTGCGCGCGCCGCGCGTGGTGTTCGGCAGCGGCACCGCGAAGGTCGGGATTCCCGACATCAACCGCCGCGTGATGCAGGTGCGCGACCACGTGCTCGCGACCGAGCCGCTCACCGACGAGCAGCTCGCGCGGATCGGCTGGAAGAACCGCCAGGGCGTGTACGACACGCGCACGCAGCTCAACTATTTCCGGCTGACGAAGCACAACAACATCATCTTCGGCGGGCTGGTGAGCTATCACTTCGACGGCGATCCGGAGCCGCACCAGGACGGCCAGCGCGAAACGTACTACCGGCTCGCGGAAGCGTTCTACCGCACGTTCCCGCAGCTGTGCGACGTGCGCTTCTCGCACGCGTGGGGCGGCCCGATCGACTACTGCTCGCGCGGCTCGGTATTCGCAAAGCGCTACCTCGGCGACAAGGCCGTGTTCGTCGCCGGCTACACGGGCTTCGGCGTCGCGGCGAGCCGGTTCGGCGCGTTCATGGGCCTGAACATCCTGTTCGATCGCGACAGCCCCGAGCGCAAGCTCGACATCGCGAACCAGAGCCCGAGCTACATCCCGCCGGAGCCGATGCGCTGGGTCGCCGCGAAGATCACGTTCCATGCGTTCGACGGCGCGGATGCGGAAGGCGGCTGGAAGCGCGCATGGATCAGCGGCATCAAGGCGATGGGCTTCCCGATGTAAGCGGCGACGGGGCCGCTCCGCGCCGGGCCGCCCCGTCATGCCGACACGACAAGACACGATCCCCAGAGGAGACGGTCCGCACCGCGGACACGGAGAGAGACAACAGATGAATGTAGTCAACCTGCAGGATGAAGCGCGGCAGGAAAGCGCGCTGTTCGTCGTCGTGATGCTGCTGCTCGGCATGCTCGGGCCGACGGTCTTCCTCGGCCTGCCCGCGATCGTCGGGCAGGTCGAGCGTCATTGGGGCTTCGGCGAAGCGGCGCTCGGGCTGTCGAGCTTCATCGAGGTGCTCGGCGAATCGACGGGCACGCTGCTCGTCGCGTTCGTGCTCGGCCGCCAGCCGGTGCGGTGGGTGCTCGCGGGGGCGGTGACGCTCGCGGCCGGCGCGAATCTCGGCACGCTCGCGACGCACGGGCTCGTCGCGTATTCGGCGTTGCAGTTCATCGCGGGCGTCGGCTCGGGCGGGCTGAACGGCATCGCGCTGCGCTACCTGTCGTATTCGCGCGCGCCGGAACGCAATCTCGGGATCATGCTGATGGGGCAGGTGACGTGGAGCATGGTGCTGCTCGCAACCATTTTTCCGATGCTGAGCGACACCTGGGGCGCGCACGGCGTGTTCGGCTTCGTCGCGTGCGTGCTCGGCATGTTCGTGCTCGCGACGCCGCTGTTTCGCCGCGGCGAGACGATGGCCGCACCGGCGCCGGACGGCGTGGCCGGCCGCATCGACCGCAAGGGCGCGATGCTCGTGCTGTGCGCGCAGCTCGCACTGTACGGCGGCGTCGGCGTCGTGTGGACCTTCCTCGAGAAGATCGGCACCGCGGCCGGCCTGAGCGGCCGGTCGGTGTCGCTCGTGCTCGGCGCCGCGAACGTCGCGAGCCTCGTGATCTGCGCGGCGATGCCGAAGCTCGGCGCGGGCGCGGGGCTGCGCCGCTGGGCGCTCGTGAACCTCGGCGGCTGCGCGGTCGCGGCCGTGCTGCTCGCGCTGCCGGCGTCGGCCGCGACGTTCACGCTCGGCGCGATCGTCTTCATCGGCTGCTGGACCGGCGGCGCGCTGCTGATCTACGCGACGATTCCGCAGTACGACCTGGTCGGCAAGTCGGCCGCGCTGTCGCCCGGCTGCGTCGCGCTTGGCTATGGCGTCGGCTCGGTCGCGGGCGGCTCGCTGATCGAGCGTGCGGGCACGCAGTCGGCGCTGATCGCGGCGATCGTGCTGTGCGCGGTGGCGTTCCTCTGCTATCGGCGGCTGCGGCCGGCCGTGTTCGGCATGGAACGCGCGCTCGCAGTGGCATCTGAATGACGGTGGCGACGCGCGCCGCTGCCGATGGCGGCGCGCGTCCGGTTCGGTTCATCGGCGCAGGCGGCGAGCGTGGCGCGCGATGCGCGTCGGGCTGGCCGCCCGGGTAACGCGCACACGCGCAGCGGCTTGAAGCATGTTCTCGAATACCTCCGATCTCGATCTCCGGCTCATCCGGGTTTTTCTGGCCGTCGTCGACGCACGCGGCATCACGGCCGCCGAGGCATCGCTCGGCGTGCGGCAGTCGACCATCAGCACGCAGCTGTCGGCGCTCGAAGCGCGCGTCGGCTTCAAGCTGTGCGACCGCGGGCGCGGCGGCTTTCGCCTGACGTCGAAGGGCGAACGCTTCGCGGCCACCGCGCGCACGCTTGTCGCGGCCACCTCCGAATTCGTCGCGCGCGTGCGCGACATCGACCGCAAGCTGGTCGGCACGCTGTCGATCGGCCTGATCGGCCAG
This sequence comes from Burkholderia sp. 4NA327C6, assembly GCF_005502655.1. Classification (NCBI taxonomy): domain Bacteria; kingdom Pseudomonadati; phylum Pseudomonadota; class Betaproteobacteria; order Burkholderiales; family Burkholderiaceae; genus Burkholderia; species Burkholderia sp. 4NA327C6. Next base: position 26,295 of record NZ_SCNZ01000052.1, read on the forward strand.
GCGCCGCTCGTCGAGAACGCGCGCGTGGCCGATGCGATCGGCGCATTCCGCAAGCGCGACCAGGCCGTCACGTTCGCGATGAAGGTCGCGTCGCCGCAGGAGCTCGAGGAAAGCCTCGTCAACAACCAGCTCGATCTCGCGATCGGCTATTTCTGGCATCGCGTGCCCGGGCTGCTCTACACGCCGCTGTTCACCGAGCAGCAGGTGATCTACTGCGGGCGCGGGCATCCGCTGTTCCATGCATCGCGGCCCGTGACCGCGGACGATTTGCAGCTTCACGACTGGGTGTGGCGCACCTATCCGGTGCCGGAGGAGCAGTATCCGCTGCCCGAGCGGCGCGTGACCGCGAGCGCGGACAGCATCGAGGCCGCGACGATCCTGATCCTGTCGGGCGGCCATCTCGGCTACCTGCCCGCGCACTACGCGGAGCCGTTCGAGCAGCGCGGGCTCGTGAAGGCCGTCGGCCGCACGACGTTCAGCTTCGACGTGCCGCTGCATCTCGCGATGAAACGCAGCGCGAGCGACAAGCCGATCGTCGACGCGTTCTGCGAGGACCTGCTGCGCGCCTTCAACATCAAGGCGGCCGCGCTGGCTGCTTAGGGCGTGAACAGGCCCTGAGCCGGCGGCGCGCGCTCAGCAGTCGACCAGCACCCAGTCGAACAGCTCGCGGCGCGTGCGCACGCCGAGCTTCGCGAACGCGCGCTTCACGTACGACTCGGCCGTCGACAGCTTCACGTCGAGCTGCTGCGCGGCCTCGGGCACCGAGCGCCCGCATAGCATCAGCCGGCAGATTTCGTGCTCGCGGCGCGACAGCTGCACGTCCTGCCGTTCCAGGCGCGCGTCGAAGCTCGCCTGCGACGCGGTATTCACGGCCCCCGACGCCACGCGCCGCGCCGCGCAGGTGCGCGCATGCAGCTCGAACATCGGGAACAGCAGGTCGACCATCTGCCGAAAGTGGAACAGCTCGTCCATCGTGAACGCGGGCCGCCCGGCGGTGCGTGCGAGCCCGAGCGCGTACTGCAGGTGCGCGTTGCCGTGCACGAGCAGGCATTCCTGCTCGATGCCCGGCTCGTCGAAGATCCGGCGGCGGAATTCGCTGTGCGCGATGCCGTCGACATGGCGCTGCACCAGCAGCGTGCCGGCCTTGCCGCGCAGCGGCGCGACCAATGGATCGGCCTGGCAGTAGTCCTGGTAGTAGAGATCCATCACGCGCAACGTATCGGCCGCGAAGCGCAGGCTGCCGCTGCCGAGCCATTCGACGACGAAGCCCGACGTGCTGCCCGTATCCGCGCGCCAGCGTTCGAGGTGCACGGCGTCGGCGTCGATGCTGTCGTTGACGAATTCCGTGACCGCGCCGACGAAATCCGGCGTACCGACCGCGCGCAACGTCGCGCCGAGCGTGTCGGGGCGCACGCCGATCAGGTAGTGGCCGCGGGCGGCCGGGTCGGGTTGGAGAAGTCGCATGGTCGGGCGTGGGCGGTCAGGGAACAGTGCGACGTTACGCGAACGATATACGCGCGTCAGCTGGGAATTCACCGGACCCACCCCACCCATTTCATGCGTTGTCCCCAAAACGATGACAAGACCGCGCGTGCGGCGGGCGGAATTCGCCCGCGCCCCCGCGGCGGGGGGGCATACCGCCACGAATGGTCTGGCTACAGTGAAAGCACTTCGAAAACCTGATCAACAGAAAGGACAGGCCATGCAGATGCAACCGACGCCCGCCGCCAAGGATTCGACACCGGCGGATTTCGTTCTCACCAACGCGAAGGTCTATACCGTCGATCCGCACAAGCCGTGGGCACAGGCCGTCGCCGTGCGCGACGGCCGAATCGTCCATGTCGGCGACACGGCGGCCGTGCAGGCATACGTCGGTGCGGACACGAAGGTGGTCGACGCGGCCGGCCGGCTCGTGCTGCCGGGCTTCGTCGAATCGCACTGGCACTTCGAGACCACCGCGTTCGCGTTCCAGGCGTTCGTGAACTACGAGGATCCGCAGAAGGTGCTCGCCGCGCTGCGCGCGTACGTCGAGTCGCATCCGGACGAGCCGGCGATCACCGGGATGGGCTGGGTGCAGGCGACGATTCCGCCGGCGCTGCTGCGCAAGGAGACGCTCGACGCGATCTGCGCGGATCGCCCCGTGTGCCTGCTGTCGACCGATTTCCATTCGATGTGGGTGAACTCGAAGGCGTTGGAGATCGCCGGTATCGATGCATCGACGCCGCCGGTGCAGGAGGGCGCGAGCTGGTTCGAGAAGGACGCGGTGACCGGCGAGCCGACCGGCCTGATCGTCGACGGCGCCGCGTATTCGTTGCTGATGCAGCGGATCAGCGCGGCCGGCCTGCTGCCGACCGGCATCGACCTGTACCTGAAATCGATCCCGCCGTGGCAGAAGAAGCTGTGCGCGGCCGGCGTGACGACCGTGTTCGACGCGGGCTTCTTCGATCCGAGCGGCGACCAGTCGCTGCTGTACGAGACGCTGCAGACGATGGAGCGCGCGGGCGACCTGAAGCTGCGCGTGGTGGGCAGTGTCGCGGTGATCGGCGAGATCGACGATCCGGTCGGCACGCTCGTCAAATACCGCGCGCAATACGATTCGCCGCTCGTGAAGGCGCGGGCGCTGAAGCTGTTCCTCGACGGCACGGAAGCGAACCACACCGCGTACCTGCTCGAACCGTACGCGGACCGCCCCGACACCTGCGGCGCGCCGACGATGCCGGCCGACACGTTCAACCGCTACCTGGTCGAAGCCGATCGTGTGAACGCGAACGTGATGGTGCATTGCGTGGGCGACGCGGCGGTGCGGATGGCGCTCGACGGCTTCGATGCGGTCAACCGCACGAACCCGCCGCGCGACCGCCGCCACGTGATCACGCACGCGTTCCTCACGCATCCGGACGACATCCCGCGCTTCCGCCGCGCGGGCGTGATGGCGAACACGCAGCTGCAATGGGGCGTGGTCGACGCGTACACCGAGCAGCTGCGCGACCACTACGGCCACGCACGCTGGAGCAACATGTACAAGTTCCGCACGTTCCTCGACGAAGGCGTGACGGTGTCGATCGGCATGGACGGCCTCGCGTGCCAGTGCCGCTGCCAGCACAAGCCGCTCGAACACATCGAGTCGGGCCACACGCGCCAGCTCGCGGGCGAGCCCGATGCGCCGGTGTTCCCGGACATCGCCGAGCGCCTGAGCCTTCCGCAGCTGATCGCCGCGTACACGATCCACGGCGCGTACCAGCTCGGGATGGAGCACGAGGTCGGCTCGCTCACGCCCGGCAAGCGCGCGGATCTCGTCGTGCTGGAAAACGACCTGTTCGAAGTCGGGCAGTACGACATCGGCCGCATCGACGTCGCGCTGACGATGATGGGCGGCCGCGTCACGCACGTGGGCGAGGACTTCGGCGTGCGCACGGGCGTGCAGGCATCCTGAGCGGTTTTCGGTTGGCGTGACGAAGCGGCGAAGGAGCTTTCAATTCGCTTCCGTGTTGGGTCGATCGGGGCATCCGCCCGGAACCGGATGCCCCGATTGTGCGGCGTGTCCCCCTAACGGCAGGGCAGACCGGCCAATTTCCTCTGGCTACATTTTTCCGGACCGAAGCACACGCCGCTCGTCGCGAGCGGATCATGATATCGACGGAGGAAACCATGGCAGGGGATTGGAGCAAGCATCTGGGAACGGCATGCGCGGCGCTGGCGCTGGGCGGCGTCCTGTGGGCCGGCGCGCCGGTGGCGCACGCGGCGGACGTCGTCAACGTGTACAACTGGGGCAACTCGATCGGCAAGGCGACGATCGCGAACTTCGAGAAGGCGACCGGCATCAAGGTGGTCTATCAGGAGTTCGATTCGAACGAGACGCTGCAGGCGAAGCTGCTGTCGGGCACGTCGGGGTATGACGTGGTCGTGCCGTCCGACATCTTCTGGGCGCGGCAGCTGCAGGCCGGCCTCTACCGCAAGATCGACAAGAGCCAGGTGCCGAACTACGGGCTGCTCGATCCGGAAATCATGAAGGTGCTCGCGAAGGACGATCCGGGAAACCAGTTCGGCATTCCGTGGACGTGGGGCACCGACGGGCTCGGGATGAACGTCGAGAAAGTGAAGGCCGCGCTCGGCAACGACGCGCCGCTCGACAGCTGGGCGCTGCTGTTCGACCCGAAGTACGCGCAGAAGCTGAAGCACTGCGGCATTTCGGTGCTCGATTCGCCGGTCGACGCGTTCGGGATGGCGTTCGTGTACCTGAAGAAGGATCCGAACACGACGAACCCGGCCGACTACCAGGCCGCGTACGAGCTGCTGAAGACGGTGCGGCCGTACATCACGCAGTTCAATTCGAGCAGCTACATCAACGATCTCGCGGGCGGCGACATCTGCCTCGCGCTCGGCTGGTCGGGCGACGTGAACTCCGCGCGGATCGCGGCCGCTTCCGCGAAGAAGCCGTATCACATCAAGTACGTGATCCCGACCGAGGGCAGCGCGATGTGGTTCGACATGATGGCGGTGCCGAAGGATGCGCCGCATCCGGACGCCGCGCTGAAGTTCGTCAACTTCGTGCTGTCGGAGAAGGAGAGCGCGAACCTGACCAACGACACGTCGTACCCGTCGGCCGTGCCGTCGTCGAAGCACCTCGTGCGCGCCGAAGTGACGGGTGATCTGGCCGTATTCCCGCCCACCGACGTGATCCGCAAGCTCAATGTCAGCAAGCCGGTTCCGCCCGAGCTGATGCGTCTGCAGAACCGTCTCTGGACGAAGCTGAAGACCGAGTAAGCCGGCCGCCGCTTCTCCCCACTCCCGTACACCTTTCGCGCGCCCCGCCGCTCATCGCGGCGGGCGGGGGCGCGCGCGTCCCGACGACCACCCAACCATGAAAATCAAACACATGACGGCGCTGTGCCTGCTCGCGTTCGAAGCAGCGTCTGCATTCGCGCACACGCCGCAGGCGACCGACGCGAGCAGGATGAAGGCGCTGCAGGCGCAGGTCACCGCGCTGCAGCAGCAGGTGAACGAGCTGCGCGCGAGCATGCTCGCGGCGAAGCCCGCCGGCTCGGCAACGACGGCCGATGCCGCCTCGGGCGGCGCGAAGATCGGTTCGATCAGCACGGCGGCGGCCGCCGCACCGGCCGCGGATGCCGCGCCGGCATTCACGAACGACGACCTGCAGCAGATGCGCGAGCAGATCGCGAACGCGTCGCTGAAGGTCGACTCGCTGCAGGAAGCGGCGACCACCGGCCCGCTCGCGGGCCTGAGCATCACCGGTTACGTCGATCCCGTGTACCTGTTCAACCGCGCGCAGCGCACGTCCGGCTTCCAGTTCCTGAACCACGACCCGGGCGCGTACGACTATTTCAACAGCACGATCGGCGACGTCTACCTCGACATCAAGAAGACTTTCGGCGTCGGCCCGATGGCGCCGGCGGCGGAGGTCGTGATCCAGCCGAACCGCGGCTTCGGCAATGTATTCAGCAACTCGCACGGCGGCGTCGGCAACAACATCATCACGCAGGCGGTGGTCACCGTGCCGCTCAGCACGACGCGTACCTTCGAAATCGGGATGATGCCGAGCCTCGCCGGCTACGAGGTGCAGCCGTCGAACCAGATGCTGACGCTCACGCACGGGCTGCTGTACGACTTCAGCGAGCCGGGCAACCTGATCGGCATCGGGCTGAAGGGCTCCAACGCGGCGATGACGCGCTTCTGGCAGGTCGTGATCGGCAACGAGGTGCTGCGCACGGCCGGCGCGATCGCGAACGCGGCGAACAACACGACGAAGACCAACTGGACGCCGACGATCACCGCGCGCTTCGACAACGCGACGTCGACCGCCTTCGACTTCGGCATCTCCGGGATGCTGGGCCGGCAGTCGCTGTTCTCGCCATGCGCGCAGGCGGGCGGCTACGGCTACCAGTGCAACGGCTCGTCGCCGACCGGCCTCTACAAGTACGTGGAAGCCGACGTGACCTATACGCACGACAAGACGCAGGTCAACGCGCAGGTGGACTACGGCGAGCTGCAGAAGGGCGCATGGAACGGCGGCACCGCGCGCTGGTACGGGATGTCGCTGCTCGGCCATACGAAGTGGACGACGTCGTGGGTCGGCCGCATGGGCGCGACGCTGCGCTTCGACTACCTGAACGACACGTCGAACGGCGGCGGCGGCACGAACATCCAGTACGGGCTCGCGGGCGGCAACCCGTCGGTGAACGGGTCGAGCGGCTTCGGCATCGATCCGGCGTGCTTCCATGCCTCGTCGACGAACGGCACCGAGTGCAAGGGCGCACAGCGTTATGCGATCACGGCCGACCTGCTGTTCTATCCGACGCAGCAGATCACCGTGAAGCTCGAATACCGCCACGACGCGGCGAACCATCCGGTGTTCCTGAAGAGCAACGGCACGTACGCGCGCAGCAACGACCTGGCCGGGATGCAGTTCATCTACTCGTTCTGACCGGCCGCACGATGCATCACGCGCCGGGCCGCGCGGGCCCGGCGCATTCAACCCAGGAGATTTGACCTTGAAGCTGCACACCTTCGTGACCGACATCACCGATCCGCGCGAGCGCGGCCGCCTGATCGGCGAGCGCTTCGCGCCGGAGATCCGCGAGACGGTCGCGCTGTATCTCGCGTTCTTCCCGAAGCTCGGCATCGCGCTGCAGCGCGCGCGGGAGATCGGCGAAGCGAGTCTCGCCTCGCTCGGCGCATGGTGCCCGCGCCTCGCCGCCGAAGTCGAGGCGATCGCCGACGGCGTCGAGCTGCCGCGCTGGCAGCTCGCGTGCCTGAACGCGCGCACCGAGATTCTCGCCACGGCACCCGCATCGGCCGAAGGCGAGTGCTCGACGACCGTCCATGCGCCGGCCGGCCCGCAAGCGCCGCGCACGCTGCAGACGTGGGACTGGCACGACAGCCTCGCGCCGCAGGGGCTGCTGATGCAGTTCGCGACGCCGCACGGCCGTACCGTCAAGCTGTTCTCCGAATTCGGGATGCTGGCGAAGCTCGGCGTGAACAGCGCGGGGCTCGGGCTGCACTTCAACATCCTGCATCACGCGAGCGACAACGACAGCGCCGGCGTGCCGGTGCATGCCATCGCACGGCGCCTGCTCGAAGACGCGACGACGGTGCAGGAAGCGATCGACATTGCGCGCACTGCGCGCGTGAGCGCGTCGACGGTGCTGACCGTATTTACGCGGCATGACGCGAACCCGCGCGCGGCGAGCATCGAGTTGAGCCCGTCGGACGTCGGTGTGGTGGTGCCGCGTCCGGACGGCTGGCTGCTGCATACGAATCACTTCCTCGATCGCGCATTGAGCGGCGGCGAGTGCATGCCGGACAGTTCGACCACGCGCGAGCGCTTCGCGCACCTGAATGATGTCGTGAACGGGATGACGAGTGCCGACGTGCGCGAACGCGCGGCGGCGATGTGCGGGGCGGCCGGCGATCAGGCCGTCGTGTGTTTCCATCCGGACCTGTCGATGCCCGACACCGAGCGCTGGGCAACACTGTTGACCGTCGGCATCGATACCGATGCGTGCGCGCTCGACTACGTGGCGGGCAATCCGCACGACCTCGCGCGCGACGGGGCGCTGCGGTTCTGACGCGACGTGCGGTTAGTGGTAAGGCCGGGCGGCACGCGCGTGCCGCCCTCGTGACGCTTATGCGTCGATACGTTCGACCTTGCCGACGAGCAGCCCGTACGACAGGCTGCCCGCAAGCGCCATCGCGGCGATGTAGGTGATCGCACGCGAGAAGTCGGCGCCGTCCACCAGCAGCCCGATCACGATCGGCGTCGCGATCGCTGAAAGATTGCCGATCAGGTTGAACACGCCACCGGTGAGGCCGATCAGCCGCGCGGGCGCGAGCCCCGACACGAGCGACCACGTGATCGATGCGAAGCCGTTGCCGAAGAACGCGATCGTCATGAACGCGATCACCCAGCCCGTCGACGTCACGTAGTTCGCGCCGATGATGCAGGTCGAGATCAGCAGCCCCGAGATGATCGGCAGTTTGCGTGCGAAGCCCTGCGATGCGCCGCGGCGCATCAGCCAGTCCGACAGCACGCCCGAGCACAGTACGCCGACGAACGCGGCGAGGAACGGCAGCGACGCGAGGAAGCCGGACTTGATGAAATCCATCCCGCGATACTTGACGAGGTAGGTCGGGAACCACGTGAGGAAGAACCACAGCGTCGAGTTCAGCGCGAACTGGCCGAGATAGATGCCCCACAGCTTGCGCCGGCCGAGCACGACGCCGAGGTCGCGCCACGTCGACGGTGCGCGTTCGGTGCGCGCCGCGACGCGGTCTTCGAGATCCACGAGGCCGCCGCCGTCGCGGATCAGTGCGATCTCGGCCGCGTTGACGCCGCGAAACGCGCGCGGCTCGCGATATACCGCATACCAGATCGCGGCCCAGACGATGCCGGCGAGGCCGGTCGCGACGAACACCATGTGCCAGCCGAGATGCACCTGCAGCCAGGCGAGCACCGGCGTGAGAAACGCGAGGCCGACGAACTGGCCCGACGTGTAGCCGCCGATCGCGCTTGCGCGTTCGCGGGTCGGGAACCAGGTCGTCACCACGCGGTTGTTGATCGGGTACGCCGGCGCTTCGAGCGCACCGACTGCGAGGCGCAGCACGATCAGCCCGACGAACGAGCCCGCGAAGCCGAGCAGCAGCGTCGCGGCGGACCACAGTGCGAGCGCGCCCGCATACAGCACGCGCGGCGACACCTTGTCGACGAGCCAGCCGCCCGGGATCTGCATCAGCGCGTAGGTCCAGCCGAACGCGGAGAACACGAGGCCCGCGCGCACCGGATCGATGTTCAGTTCCTTGAACAGCGCGGGCGCGGCGATCGACAGGTTGCTGCGGTCGAGATAGTTGATCACCACTGTGACGAACAGCAACGCGAGGATCAGCAGCCGCTTGCGGCTGGGCGTTGTTGTCTGCGCGGCGGCTGCACGGGCGGCAGGATCGGATGCGATGCCGGCATGTGCGGGCAACTGTTCCGGCGGATTGGCGTGGGTGCGCGACGCGGAATGAGCCACGGTTGTCTCCTGTGTTCTGTGCCAGGCCGTCACCCGCGAGCGGGGCGGCCGAATCGAATGGCGTTGGGGCGAACGTTAGAGCCGCGGCGGGAAGCACGTCAACATTTGGACAGGCATCCCTATTAATGGGACGTGACGCGCTCAATATGTGGGAATGAGCGGCGATCACGCCGCCGCGTGCATCAGTTGGCCATCGCCTCCTTCGCGCTGACCCAGCCCTGCACCGCGCCTGCGTGCGGGTTGCGATACCGCACCTTCAGCCACTGGAAATCGGCGCTCGTGTCGATCAGCTCGACCGTGTCGCCCGCGACGACGTAGCGGCGCGTGGGTGCGTCGTTCATCGCGTCGTGCAGCGGCAGTCGCGCCGGGCGCACCTTGAACGTGACGGTGCCGCCGCCGTACGCGTCGGGGCGGCGCGACACGCGCTTGCCTTGTGCGTCGTAGGTCAGCAGCATCGACGACGGGCCGGAATCGGTGTCGAGCAGGTCGCGCAGGTCGTCGGGGATCGCTTCGCTGGACTGGTACAGATACAGCTTGCCGCCGGCATCGTCGCGGTACGCATCGGTGTACCAGATCGGGCCGCCGCGGCACGAGCTGTACAGCGTGCGCTCTTTCGGCTTCGCGACCACGTTGACCAGGTCGTCGCAGTTGCCGTGCGGCATGTTGCTCGGTGGCATGCGCAGCGGCTCGAACTGTTGGCGTGCCGGGTCGTACAGGTAGATGCCGTAGCTGTCGTTGACCATGCCGAGCGTCGCGTGCATGGCGAGATCGCGGTGGCCGTCGAAGTTGTAGTCGTCCGACGAGAGGTGATAGTGGCCTTCCTCGTCGCTGGCTGTGACGTCGAGCGTTTGCGTCTTGCCGCTCGGCAGGAAGCGCACGGTGATGTGCGCGCTGTCCGCGCGTTCGACGCGGGCCGTGACGGTGTCGTCGACCTTGAATGCGAGCAGCGGCTTGGCGGCGTGCGCGGCACGCGTGAGCGATACGCACGCGGCGAGAAGCAGCACGGTCGCGGCAACGCGGGGAAGCGGGTGGAGTCGCGGGGAGCGCGTCATGGGCAGGCGTAGGAGCGAAAGTCGAGGATGAACCGGCTGGCGACTGCCTAGCCGCGCGTGCTGTCGTCCTGAAAACCGTCCTTGCCGACGAAGATCTCCTTCAGCGCGGCGCGCAGCGTGACCGGATCGTATTGACCGGGCGCGAGATGGATCACGTAGCGTGTCTGGCCGTCGAGACGCGCGGCGATGCCGGGTTCGATCTCGACGTCGATCGTGTCGTCCGTCAGGCGGACCGACAGATCCTTGACGCGCACGTTGACCTGGTCGCGCACCATCACTTCGATCAGCGCGTCGTCCGGAAAGCGCGACAGCGCGAAGCAATAGTCCTGCTCGGCGTCGTGGCAGTAGATGTTGGCGAAGCTTTCGTCGTCATCGAGATCGGACGTCGCCGCGCCGATGGTGGCGTGAAGTTCCATGAATCGGGGTTCCTGCGTAAGGGAGTAGGGGTTATCGGGTTGAATGAAGGGCCGTGTCGATCGCGGTTGCCGCGCCGGGCGTCACGCCGGTGTCGCACGATGCATCGGCATCGCGCGCCTTCAGCCACAGCCCGAATTCGCGCATCACTTCGACCACGGGCCGCAGCCGGTCGCCGTCGGCGGTCAGGTCGTACTCGACCCGCACCGGCACTTCCGGATAGACGGTACGCCGCACGAGCCCGGCATCTTCCAGCGCGCGCAGGTCGAGCGTCAGCATCCGTTGCGAGATGCCGGGCATGTCGCGCCGCAGGTCGCTGAAGCGCCGCGGCCCGTCGAGCAGATACGACACCAGCAGCAGCCGCCAGCGGCCGCCGAGCAGGCGCATCGCTTCTTCAACGGAACATCCTGTCGCACTCGTTTTCATCGCGCCGAATCCTGGTCGGTAAATTTTTTGTGACTACGGCACAAACGACTGCCGTCTTCACAGCCTTGCGCCGATGCGAGATATTAGCGCCCGCGTCGCGGCGAATCGATACATGGACAACTCACGAAGGACACGCATGAAGCTTTATCACGCTCCGGGAAGCTGTTCCCAGGCCATCTGCATCGTGCTGCGCGAAGGCGGCATCGACGCGGAGGTCATCAAGGTCGACGCGCGCAAGCATGTCATTGAAGACGGGCGCAATTACTACGATGTGACCGAACTCGGCTACGTGCCACTGCTCGAACTCGACGACGGCACGCTGCTGCGAGAAGGGCCGGTGATCGCGCAGTATCTCGCGGATCTGCGTCCGGATGCGGGGCTCGCGCCCGCCTACGGCACGCTTGCACGCTATCGGCTGATGGAGTGGCTCAACTTCCTCGGCACCGAGATCCACAAAGGCTTCATCCCGCTGCTGTACGCGGTGCAGGCAGGGAAATACGTCGACCCGGCGAGAACGAAGCTCGATAGTCGTTTCGCCTGGATCGACCGTCAGCTCGAAGGCAAGACGTTCGTCACGGGCGACACGTTCACGGTGGCCGATGCGTACCTGTTCGCGCTGACGGGCTGGGGCAAGGCCGACTGGATGCGGTCCGTGTACCACGCGGATATCGACCTGACCCGGTATGCGCATCTGCGTGCGTGGTACGAGCGGGTGCGGGCGCGGCCGGCGGTGCAGCAGGTGCTGGAGGCCGATGGGCTCGCGCGGTAGCAGGCGACGGCGGTGGCGGAGTCGGCGCATCCTTACGCTTCGTCGACGCCCCGCCACACGGCAAAACCCCGCGCTATAATCCCCGCCATGAAATTCCTCCGGACGATCATCCTGCTGCTGCTCTGCGCGGTGCTGCCCATCAGCGGGCTGGCAGCCAGCGGCCTGGCCGGGGAATGTCCGATGATGCAGCAGGGCATGTCGATGTCGACGGACATGGACGCCGGCATGTCCGCCGACATGCCGGGCTGCGATTCGATGAAGCCGTCTTCCGTCGACAAGTCCCACGCGAAAGCGAAGGGCATGGCCTGCAAGCTGACGGCGCAATGCCAGTTCGGCAGTCTCTATCATCCGGCCGCTCGCGCCGAAGTCAGTCGCCCCGCAGCATTCGCCAGCACCGTCGCGTTCCACTACGCGCAAATCCTCCCGGTCCGCGATCCGAACGGGTTGTGGCGCCCTCCACGCATCAGCTGATCCCGATCCGATAGGTTCGCCGCGTTCGCGGTGAGGTTCGTCCTGTATCAGGACGTGGAATCCCTTTGGGGTTCCGCCGTTGGGGTTCAACCATGTCATTCCATTTCGGCACGCCGCTTGCGCAGCGTGCGCGTCGGCGCGCGCCCATGCTTTGGGCGGCGCTGCTGGTGGCGGGCGCCGTTCACGCGCAGCCATCGCCTTTCACGCTGGACGCCGCGCTGCAGGCTGCCACCGATCATTCCGCTTCGATGCAGGCCGCCCAGGCGTCGGTGCACGCGAGCGCGGAGGCGGCCGTGAAGGCCGGCCAGCTGCCCGACCCGACGCTCAAGGCCGGCATCGACAACCTGCCGGTCAATGGCGGCCAGCGCTTCACCGTCGGCCAGGACTTCATGACGATGCGCCGCATCGGCATCGAGCAGGAGTGGGTGTCCGGCGACAAGCGGCGCCTGCGCTCGGCGCTTGCCAACGAGCAGGTCGGGCGCGAGCGCGCCGGCTATCTCGCGCAGCTCGCGAGCGTGCGCCAGCAAACCGCGACGGCATGGCTGAACGCCGTCTACGCGAAGCAGGCGCTCGCGCTGCAGCAGGCGCTGCTCGATCACATGAACCATGAGCTTGAAGCGACGAAGGCGTCGTATCGCGGCGCGAAGGCGAGTGCGGCCGACGTCGTCCAGGCGCGGGCGATGCTCGCGCAGACGCAGGATCAACTGCTGAAAGCGCAGCAGGTCTACCAGACCGCGCTCATCGCGCTGTCGCGCTGGACCGCCGTGCCGGTTGGCGACGTCGCCGGCACGCCGCCCGCGCCGGAGTCGTTCGTGTCGTCGCTGCCGCCGGACGAGCTGCGGCTGTCGCAACCGGCGCTGATCACTGCCGCCGACGATATCGCGGTTGCCGAAGCGGATACCGCCGTCGCGAACAGCGAACGCAGCCCGAACTGGACCTGGGAAGTCGCGTACCAGCAGCGTGGCGGCGCGTATTCGAACATGGTGTCCGTCGGCGTCACGATCCCGCTGCCGCTCAATCGCAAGAACCGCCAGAACCGCGACGTCGCCGAAAAGGCCGCGCTCGCGACGAAGGCGCGCCTGATGTACGAGGACACGCTGCGCCAGGTGCAGGCCGATATCCGCACGCAGTCCGCGATGCTTGCGAGCGGTCGTGCGCGCATCGCGAATCTCGGCGACGCATTGCTGCCCGCCGCCGACCAGCGCGTGCAACTGGCGAACGCGGCCTACCGCGCGGGCACCGGCTCGCTCGCCGATACGTTTGCTGCCCGCCGCGCGCAACTGGATGCGCAACTGCAGGTGCTCGATCTCCGGCGCGAGGTGTCGCTGACCTGGGCGCAGCTCGAATACCAGGTCGTGCCGTCGACGCTGGCCGCCGCGCAATAAGGGAGAACGACATGACGAAGCAAACATTGGCCCGCGCGGCCGTGCTGGCGTTCGCCGGTGCCATGCTGCTCGGCACGGGTTATTTCGTGGGCGCCCGCCATGCGGCGAAGGCCGCGGCGGCAACGGACACCGCCGTTGCCGCCTCGACGTCGCCCGGCAATACCGACCCCAAGACCGGCCGCAAGGTGCTGTACTGGCACGACCCGATGGTGCCGAACCAGCACTTCGACAAACCGGGCAAGTCACCCTTCATGGACATGCAGTTGCAGCCCGTCTACGCGGACGGCGGCGGCGGCGCGTCCGGCATCAGGATCGATCCGGGCCTGCAGCAGAACCTCGGCATCCGCTACGCGACCGTGCGCAGGCAGCAGACGACGGCAGGATTCGATGCGGTGGGCACCACGCAGTTCGACGAATCGCGCGCGGATGTCGTCCAGTCGCGCGTGACCGGCTACATCGACCGTCTCTATGCGCGCGCACCGATGCAGCGCATCGCGAAAGGCGCGCCGGTCGCGTCGCTGTTCGTGCCCGACTGGCTCGCGCCACAGGAGGAATACCTCGCGCTCAAGCGCGGCGGGATGGACGCCAGCCTGCTCGATGCGGCGCGCGCACGGATGCGGGCGCTGTCGATTCCCGACGGCATGATCGCGAGCCTCGATCGCACCGGCCGCGCGCAGACGCACGTCGTGCTGAGCGCGCCGGAAACCGGCGTCGTCAGCGAACTGAACGTGCGCGACGGCGCGATGGTCGCAGCCGGTCAGACGCTCGCGAAGATCGCCGGGCTGTCGACACTGTGGCTCATCGTCGAGGTGCCGGAAGCGCTCGCGCTGAACGTGCAGCCGGGGATGGCGGTCGACGCGACGTTCGCGGGCGATGCGGCACAGCATTTCACCGGACGCATCCGCGAAGTACTGCCCGGCATCAGCACGAGCAGCCGCACGCTGCAGGCGCGCGTGGAGATCGACAACGCGGCGCTGAAGCTCACGCCCGGCATGCTGATGCGTGTGCGGGTCGCCGCGCGGCAGAGCGTGTCGCGCCTGCTCGTGCCGTCCGAAGCGGTGATCGCGACCGGCAAGCGCTCGATCGTCATCGTGAAGAACGGCGATGGCCGGCTGCAGCCCGTGACGGTGACGACGGGCAACGACGTCGGCAGCGACACCGAAGTGCTTGGCGGACTGAGCGAAGGCGACACGGTCGTCGCATCGGGACAGTTCCTGATCGATTCCGAGGCGAGCCTGAAAAGCGTGCTGCCGCGGCTGGAAGGCGGCACCGGCGCGAGCACGGCAGCGGCGCAGAAAGCGTCGACGCCGACTGCGGCGGCGCCGATCTACGAAACCACCGGCAAGGTCGAACAGGTCACGGCCGACGACATCACGTTGTCGCATCAACCCGTTCCCGCGCTCGGCTGGGGCGCGATGACGATGGCGTTCGGCAAGCCGTCGGCCACCGCGTTCCCGGACGTGAAGCCGGGCCAGACGGTGCGCTTCGCATTCACGCAGGGCGACGACGGCTACCGGCTGACGAAGGTCGAACCGCAGGGAGGCGAACGATGATCGCGCACATCATTCGCTGGTCCGTCCGCAACCGGTTCCTCGTGCTGCTCGCCACCGTGCTGATTGCCGCGTGGGGCGTTCATTCGCTGCGGCAGACGCCACTCGATGCACTGCCCGACCTGTCGGATACGCAGGTGATCGTGAAGGCGTCGTATCCGGGCAAGGCGCCGCAGATCGTCGAGGATCAGGTGACCTATCCGTTGACGACCACGCTGCTCGGCGTGCCCGGTGCGAAAACCGTCCGCGCGTATTCGTCGTTTGGCGACGCGTTCGTCTATGTGCTGTTCGACGACCGCACCGATCCGTACTGGGCGCGTTCGCGCGTGCTCGAATACCTGAGCCAGGCGCAGAGCCGGCTGCCTGCCGGCGCGACGGTGTCGCTCGGGCCCGATGCGACCGGCGTCGGCTGGGTGTACGAGTACGCGCTCGTCGATCGCACCGGCCGTCACGATCTCGGGCAACTGCGCGCGCTCAACGACTGGTTCCTGAAGTTCGAGCTGAAGGCCGTGCCCGACGTGTCGGAAGTCGCGAGCATCGGCGGCATGGTGCAGCAATACCAGGTCGTGCTCGATCCGGACAGGCTGCGCGCGTACGGCATCACGCAGGCGGAAGTCGCGACCGAGCTCGGCAACGCGAACCAGGCGTCCGGCGGTTCGGTCGTCGAGCTGGCCGAGTCGGAGTACATGGTGCGCTCGACCGGCTACCTGCGTACGCTCGACGACTTCCGGCACGTGGTGCTGCGCACGAACGACGCCGGCACGCCGGTGCTGCTCGGCGACGTCGCGCGCATCCAGGTCGGCCCGGCGATGCGGCGCGGGATCGCGGAACTGAACGGGCAGGGCGAGGTGACGGGCGGCGTCGTCGTGATGCGTTCGGGCAAGAACGCGCTGACCACGATCGATGCGGTGAAGGCGAAGCTGGCCGACCTGAAGCGTTCGCTGCCGCCCGGCGTCGAAATCGTCACGACCTACGATCGCTCGCAGCTGATCGAGCGCGCGGTGGGCAACCTGAAGGACAAGCTGATCGAGGAGTTCGTGATCGTCGGGCTCGTCTGCGCGGTGTTCCTGTTCCACCTGCGCAGCGCGTTCGTCGCGATCCTGTCGCTGCCGCTCGGCGTGCTGGCCGCGTTCATCGTGATGCGCTACCAGGGCGTGAACGCGAACCTGATGTCGCTCGGCGGGATCGCGATCGCGATCGGCGCGATGATCGACGCGGCGATCGTGATGATCGAGAACGCGCACAAGCATCTCGAAGCGTACGACCACGCGCATCCCGGCGAACCGATCACGCCGGCCCGACGGTGGGAACTCGTCGCGACGTCGGCCGCGGAAGTCGGGCCCGCGCTGTTCTTCTCGCTGTTGATCATCACGCTGTCGTTCATCCCGGTGTTTTCGCTGGAGGGGCAGGAAGGCAAGCTGTTCGCGCCGCTGGCGTTCACGAAGACCTACACGATCGCCGCCGCCGCCGGGCTGTCGGTGACGCTGGTGCCGGTGCTGATGGGTTATCTCGTGCGCGGCCGCATTCCGCACGAGCATGCGAACCCGATCAACCGCGTGCTGATCCGCGCGTACCGGCCGCTGCTCGAGGCGACGCTCAGGCGCCCGTGGGTTGCGATCGGCATCGCGGTCGTCGCGCTCGTGCTGACGGCCGTGCCGGTGTCGCGGCTCGGCGGCGAATTCATGCCGCCGCTCGACGAAGGCGACCTGCTGTACATGCCGACCGCGCTGCCGGGCATCTCCGCCGACAAGGCGAGCGAACTGCTGCAGCAGACCGACCGGCTGATCAAGACCGTGCCCGAGGTCGACACGGTGTTCGGCAAATCGGGCCGCGCCGATACCGCGACCGATCCCGCGCCGCTCGAGATGTTCGAGACGACGATCCGGTTCAAGCCGCGCAGCGCATGGCGGCCCGGCATGACGCCGGAGAAGCTCGTCGACGAACTCGATCGCGCGGTGAAAGTGCCGGGGCTGTCGAACGTATGGGTGCCGCCGATCCGCAACCGGCTCGACATGCTGTCCACCGGGATCAAGACGCCCGTCGGCGTGAAGATTTCCGGGCCGGACCTGGCCGGGATCGACGCGATCGCGAAGCAGGTCGAGGCCGCGGTGAAGCCCGTGCCGGGCGTGACGTCCGCGCTCGCGGAGCGGCTGAACGGCGGCCGCTACATCGACGTCGATATCGACCGGCTCGCCGCCGCGCGCTACGGGCTGTCGGTGGCCGACGTCCAGTCGGTCGTGTCGACGGCGGTCGGCGGTGACGATGTCGGCGAGGTGATCGCGGGGCGCGAGCGCTTTCCGATCAACATCCGCTACCCGCGCGAGGTGCGCGATTCGGTCGAGAACCTGCGGCAACTGCCGGTCGTCACCGCGCGCGGCGCGCAGATCCGCCTGGGCGACGTCGCGCGCATCGCGATCGCCGACGGCCCGCCGATGATCCGCAGCGAGAACGCGCGGCTGTCCGGCTACGTGTACGTCGACCTCCGCGGCACCGATCTGCAGAGCGCGGTGTGCGCGATGCAGCAGGCCGTCGCGCGGCAGGTCGCGTTGCCGCCCGGCTATTCGATCGCGTGGTCGGGGCAGTTCGAGTATCTCGAGCGCGCGGCGGCCAAGCTGCGCACCGTCGTGCCGGTGACGCTCGTCGTGATCTTCGTGCTGCTGTTCCTCACGTTCGGCTCGGCGGCCGATGCATTGCTGCTGATGTCGACGGTGCCGTTCGCGCTGGTCGGCGGCTTCTGGCTCGTGTGGGCGCTCGGCCATGCGGTGTCCGTCGCGACATCGGTGGGCTTCATCGCGCTGGCCGGCGTGGCCGCCGAGTTCGGCGTCGTGATGCTGCTGTACCTGAAGGGCGCGCTGCAGCGACGGCTCGACGCCGGCGAACCGCTGACCGATGCACTGCTGCTCGACGCGATCCGCGAAGGCGCGGTGCTGCGCGTGCGGCCCAAGGCGATGACGGTCGCCGTCGTGCTCGCCGGCCTCGTGCCGATCATGGTCGGGCACGGCGCCGGCTCCGAAGTGATGCAGCGCATCGCCGCGCCGATGGTCGGCGGCATGGTCACCGCGCCGCTGCTGTCGATGTTCGTCATTCCCGCCGCATGGCTCCTGCTGCAGCGCCGTCGTGCGCGAAGCGCGGGTCATGCATGGCATTCCGAAGCAGTTCCCCACGGCACGAACGTGCCATCCACCCCAACCGGAGAATCCCGATGAAGAAACTGACTACCGTTACCGTTGCTGCCGCCGTTCTTGCTGGCGGCACGTTCGTCACCCCCGTCTTTGCTGCCGGCGACATGGCCGGTATGGACATGTCCGGCATGAAGATGTCGTCAGGCGGGGCAACCGAATCGAGTGCCGCACTGACCGACGCCGAAGTGAAGAAGGTCGATGCCGCAAGCGGCAAGATCACGCTGAAGCACGGCGCGCTCGAGAACGTCGGGATGCCGCCGATGACGATGGCGTTCAAGGCGAAGGACGCAGCGATGCTCGAGCACGCGCATGCGGGCGACAAGGTCAAGGTGCGGATCGAGAAGGTCGACGGCACGCTGACGATCGTCAAGCTGGTGAAGGCGTCCTGACCTGACGATGTGCCGGGGCGTCGCCTGTCCGTGAGGCGGGCGGCTGCACCGGCGCCAGACGTGCGGGGCCGGAGGCGGTTATATTTCAACGATACTTGAAATGTTGAAATGAAGCCGCTATCCTTCGCGCCATGGACTCCAATCTCGTCGTGCGCGCGCTGGGCGCGCTTGCTCATGAAGCGCGCCTGGCCATTTTTCGTGCGCTGGTCGTGGCCGGGCCCGAAGGGCTGCCGGCCGGCGCGATCGCCCAGCAGATCGGGCTGTCGCCATCGAGCCTGTCGTTTCATCTGAAGGATCTGGCGCACGCCGACCTGGTCACCGCGCGCCAGGACGGCCGGTTCATCTATTACGCGGCGAATTTCGAATCGATGAGCGGGCTCATCGGGTTCCTGACCGAGAACTGCTGCGCCGGCGCGGCCTGCGGCGTACCGGCAGCACCCGACTGTTGCGGAGGCGGCGCATGACCGGCTCGAACATTGCGCGTCCGCCGGCCGTGGCGGCCCCGCCCGCCATCGGTTTCTTCGAGCGCTACCTGAGCGTGTGGGTCGCGCTGTGCATCGTGCTCGGCATCGCGCTGGGCCAGGCGCTGCCCGGGCTCTTTCAGCACATCGGCCGCATGGAATACGCGCAGGTCAACCTGCCCGTCGGGCTGTTGATCTGGGTGATGATCGTGCCGATGCTGGTCAAGGTCGATTTCGGCGCGTTGCACGAGGTTCGGCAGCACGTGCGGGGGATCGGCGTGACGCTCGTCGTGAACTGGCTCGTCAAGCCGTTTTCGATGGCGCTGCTCGGCTGGCTGTTCATCCGGCAGCTGTTCGCACCGATGCTGCCCGCCGACCAGATCGACAGCTATATCGCCGGCCTGATCCTGCTGGCCGCCGCGCCGTGCACGGCGATGGTGTTCGTGTGGAGCCGGCTGACGGGCGGCGATCCGCTGTTCACGTTGTCGCAGGTCGCGCTGAACGACAGCATCATGGTGATCGCGTTCGCGCCGCTGGTCGGCCTGTTGCTGGGGATGTCTGCCATCACGGTGCCGTGGGCGACGCTGCTCACGTCGGTCGTGCTCTACATCGTCATCCCGGTGATCCTCGCGCAAGTGTGGCGCAGGCTGTTGCTCGCGAAGGGGCAGGCGGCGTTCGACCGCGCGATGACGAAGATCGGCCCGTGGTCCATCGCCGCGCTGCTGGCCACGCTGGTGCTGCTGTTCGCGTTCCAGGGCGAGGCGATCCTGAAGCAGCCGCTGGTGATCGCGCTGCTCGCGGTGCCGATCCTGATCCAGGTGTTCTTCAACGCGGCGCTCGCGTACGGGCTCAATCGCCTCGTCGGCGAGAAGCACAGCATCGCGTGTCCGTCGGCGCTGATCGGTGCGTCCAATTTCTTCGAGCTGGCCGTGGCCGCCGCGATCAGCCTGTTCGGCTTCCACTCCGGCGCCGCGCTCGCGACCGTCGTCGGCGTGCTCATCGAAGTGCCGGTGATGCTGCTCGTCGTGCGCGTCGTCAACCGCTCGAAGGGCTGGTACGAGTGCGCGTGAAATCATTCAGGAATACGGAAATGACCGACATCACGATCTATCACAACCCCGATTGCGGCACGTCGCGCAACACGCTGGCGATGATTCGCAACTCGGGCGTCGAGCCGCGCGTCGTGCTTTACCTCGAAACGCCGCCGAGCCACGCAGCGCTGCGCGCGCTGATCGCGGCGATGGGCGTGCCGGTGCGCGACGTGCTGCGTCGCAAGGGGACACCCTATGACGCACTCGATCTCGACAATCCGAAATGGAGCGACGACGACCTGATCGGCTTCATGGTCGCTCACCCGATCCTGATCAATCGCCCGATCGTCGTCACGCCGCTCGGCACGCGGCTGTGCCGCCCGTCCGAGCAGGTGCTCGATATCCTGCCCGATCCGCAGCAAGGGCCGTTTGCGAAGGAAGACGGCGAAATCGTGATCGATGCGGAGGGCCGGCGTGTCTGAGCGATTGAACGATCTGCCGCAACTCGACGCCGCGCTCTTTCGTGTGCCGGACGCGAGCCGGCTGCAGCCCGCGCAGCCGTCGACGCATCCGCTTCGAATCGTCCTGCTCTACGGGTCATTGCGTACGCGCTCGTTCAGCCGGTTGCTGGTCGAGGAGGCGGCGCGGTTGCTCGCGGCGATGGGCGCCGAAACAAGGATCTTCAATCCGGCCGGCTTGCCGCTGCCCGACGATGCGCCCGACGACCACCCGAAGGTGGCCGAGTTGCGCGAGCTCGTGCAATGGTCGGAGGGCATGGTGTGGTGCTCCCCCGAGCGGCACGGCGCGATGACCGGCGTGATGAAAGCGCAGATCGACTGGATTCCGTTGTCGGTCGGCGCGGTGCGGCCGACGCAAGGCAAGACGCTGGCGGTCATGCAGGTCAGCGGCGGATCGCAATCGTTCAATGCGGTCAACCAGATGCGCGTGCTCGGACGCTGGATGCGCATGCTGACCATCCCGAACCAGTCGTCCGTCGCGAAAGCGTTCATGGAGTTCGGCGACGACGACCGGATGAAGCCGTCCGCGTATTTCGATCGCGTCGTCGACGTCATGGAGGAACTGGTCAAGTTCACGCTGCTGACGCGCGACGTGGGCGCTTACCTGACGGACCGCTACAGCGAGCGCAAGGAAAGCGCCGAGCAACTGTCGCAGCGCGTGAACCAGGCGCGCATCTGAATCGCGTGCGGGCATGCGGCGCGACGATGCTTCGTTCGCGCCGGGCAGCGGAATCATGCCCGGCGCGTCCGTCGAGCAAGTTCAGCGCGCCAGCGTCAGGACCAGATAACCCGCATACCCCGCTCCGTTCGCGAGCAACGCCCAGATCGCGAGCCCGCGCGCGCGTGCATTGACGCGCAGCCACGCCGCCGCCGCGAGCGTGATGATCACGCCAGTCAGCACTTCGGGGCGCGGCTCCCACGGCGTCAGCATGATGCCGATCGCCGGCAGCAGCGTGCCCTGGAACACCATTGCGCCGGTGATGTTGCCGAACGCGAGCGTGTCCTTCCTGCGGCGGATCCACAGCACGCTGTTGACCTTCTCCGGCAGTTCCGTCGCGATCGGCACGATGATCAGCGACAGCAGCAGCGCCGATACGCCGAGCACGTGCGACACGCCTTCCACGCCGTGAATGAAGCCCTTCGCCCCACCGACCAGCAGCGCGACGCCGAGGAGCAGTTGCAGCGCGATCGTCGCGAGGTTGGTCGGCACGCCCAGGCGCGACAGGAACATCGTGTGCGGCGCTTCGGTGCCGTGCCCGGCATCGACGAGCTGGTTCGACGCCCGGAACGTCATCACGACATACATCACGTAGATACCGACCAGCATCGCCGCGAGCAGCGCACGCACGGCCCAGTTCTGATGCGGGACGAACATCGCGGCGGTGGCCAGCGAAAACGCGGCGAGAAAGTAGTTCATGTCGCGCACGAAGCCCGTGCGCTCGGGCGCGATCGTGCCGCGCAGCCCGCGTGAGCGGATCACGGCCAGCGTCATCAGGAAGGTGGTGAGCGTCGCGAGCATCAGCGGTGCGCCGAGAATCGCGCCGACGCCGATCTCCTCGTTCACGGCCTGGTTCGCCGTGCCGCCGGCGAGCGCAAGCAGCGGCACCATCGTTTCGGGCAACGCTGTGCCGACCGCGGCGAACAGCGAACCGGTGACGCCTTCGGAAATCTTCAGGCGCTCGCCGAGATGTTCGAGTGCATTGGTGAAGACCTCGGCGGCGACGAGGATGACGACCAGCATGAACGCCAGTTCGAGGAACATGAAAGTCATGCGGCACCTCCGCAGGCACGGGCGCGGACGGCGGCGAAACGCGGGGAGAAGGCGGCGGGAAACATGGGGACTCCGTGGTCGGACGCTGACAAACCATGGCGCATCCGCCGACGTCCGACCAGGAACGACGCGATGCGCCCATGGTCTCGCCAGGCCGATCAGGCTGAACGCGCCACGGCCGCAGGCCGAGTGTGTTGACGCGTTCGCTTTCCGGGGACGGAAAGCAGGCTACTCCCCAAAGACGAAAGGCAGTCTAGACGAGCGGATGGCTTTCGACAAGCCTTCATCTCGAAAAAATATACCCCTCTCCCCTATAGGGGCAGCGTTCCGGATATATACTCCCCCTCCCTATCCAGGAGTCAGTCGGCGATGAGCCATACCGTTCGTGAAAAACAGAAGCTGCTGAACCGCGTGCGCCGCATCAAGGGCCAGGTCGAGGCGATCGAGCGCGCGCTCGGCGAAGAGCGCGGCTGCAACGAGGTGCTGCAATTGATCACGAGTTGTCGCGGTGCGATGAACGGGCTGCTGGCCGTCGTGCTGGAAGACCACATCCGCGAACACATGGTCGATGCACATGGGCCGGATGAGCACGAAGGCAGCGCGACCGAGCAGCTGATCGACGTGGTGCACAGCTATTTCAAGTAATCGGGGCGGAACATGAGCAATTTCATCGATGACGCGTTCGGCGCGGGGCACGACCATATCTTCCTCGGCGCCGCGCACGAGCAGAACGAGCGGCGGACGTGGATGGTGATCGGCCTGTGCTCGGCGATGATGGTGGTCGAGATCGTCGGCGGTACGCTGTTCGGGTCGCTCGCGCTCGTCGCCGACGGGCTGCACATGTCGACGCATGCGGGCGCGATGCTGATCGCCGCGCTGGCCTATACCTATGCGCGCCGGCATGCCGACGATCCGCGCTTCGTGTTCGGCACGGGCAAGCTGGGCGACCTGGCCGGGTTCACGAGCGCAATCGTGCTCGCGATGATCGCGATCCTGATCGGCTACGAGGCCGTCGCGCGATTCCTGTCGCCGGTGCCGATCCATTTCGGCGAGGCGATTCCGATCGCGGTGCTCGGCCTCGGGGTCAACCTGGCGAGCGTGTGGCTGCTGAGCGGCGATCACCACGGCCACCATCACGGGCATCACCACGGGCATGACCACGGCCACGCGCACGACGATCACGCGGACGAAGCTATGCGGGTCTTCTCGCAAGCCGGCGTGTTCGACGTATCGGTGTTCGAGGACGGTGTGCCGCCGGTGTTCCGGATCGCGCCGGCAACCGGCGAGTCGAGCGTCGACGGGGTTTCCGCATCGATCACGACCGTCCGTCCCGACCAGTCGCGACAGCAATTCACGATGGTTGCGCGGAACGGCTTCCTGGAATCGCGCGAGACCATTCCCGAGCCCCATGCGTTCGATGCGATCGTGACGCTGAACGGCAACGAGCATGCGCTGACGTTCGTCGAACACGATCATCACGAAGGTGTGCACGCCGCCGCGGCCCGCGATCACAACATCCGGTCCGCCTATGTTCACGTGATCGCCGATGCCGCCGTGTCGGTACTGGCCATCGTCGGGCTGCTGCTCGCCCGTACGTTCGGCTGGGTCTGGATGGATCCGCTCGCGGGCATCATCGGCGCACTCGTCATCGCGAACTGGGCGTACGGGCTGATGCGCGATACGGGCGGCATCCTGCTCGACGTCAACGTCGATCGCAAGCTGGCGGAGCGTGTACGCCAGGCGATCGAGTCGCTCGGCGACAAGGTCAACGATCTTCACGTGTGGCGGGTCGGGCCCGGGCACATGAGCGCGATCGTGTCGGTCGAAACACGCGACGCCGCGCGTGACGCGCGTTTCTACCATGCGCTCGTCGCGCGCTTCGACGGCGTTTCACACGTGACCGTCGAAGTGATGGCGCCGGCGAAGGCGGCCTGATCGTGGCCGTGAAATCGCCATGCGTCGAGCTGTGCGCGTTCGACGGCCGCACCGGATTCTGCGTGGGCTGCCTGCGCACGCGCGACGAGGCGCGCGACTGGAAGAAGATGACCGACCATCGCCGGCACCAGATACTGAACGACCGCACGCGCCGGCAGGCGAAGATCCGGCGCGAGACGGCGGAATAGGGCGGCACACGGCGGCACAAGACGACATAAGGCCTGCGTACGACAACCGGTGCGTGCGGTTTCGTCGCGGGGCGCAGTAGTATGACGAGCACCGGCATCCAGCATCGGGAAGCCTGAACCGGGAGCAGCCCATGCAGACCGAGACGTCGCCCCGCATTCTTCGCCAGATCCCGCGCAGCGTCTGGGTGCTCGGGTGCGTCAGCCTGCTGATGGACGTGTCGTCGGAGATCATCCACAGCCTGTTGCCGATGTTCCTGATGGTGGGACTCGGCGCGAGCGCGACCGCGATCGGCGTCATCGAGGGGATCGCCGAGGCGACGGCGCCGGTCGTCAAGGTGTTCTCCGGCACGCTGAGCGACTACCTGCGCAATCGCAAATGGCTGGCCGTCGCCGGATACGGGCTCGGCGCGCTCAGCAAGCCGTTGTTCGCGCTCGCGCCGACGATCGGCGTCGTCGTGACCGCACGGATCGTCGACCGGATCGGCAAGGGGATCCGCGGCGCGCCGCGCGACGCGCTCGTGGCTGACATCACGCCGGTTCACTTGCGCGGTGCAGCCTACGGGCTGCGGCAGGCGCTCGACACCGTGGGCGCGTTCCTCGGGCCGCTGCTGGCCGTCGTCATCATGCTGGCGTGGCACGACGACTTCCGCCTCGCGTTCTGGCTGGCCGTGATCCCCGGCGTGCTGGCCGTGGCGCTGCTCGCGTTCGGTATCGACGAGCCGGCCCGCGCGCCGGGCGACGCGCGCGTCAATCCGATCCGCCGCGATGTCGTCGCGCAACTCGGCGCCCGCTACTGGTGGGTCGTCGCCGTCGGCGCGGTATTCGCACTGGCGCGCTTCAGCGAGGCGTTTCTGGTGCTGCGCGCGATGGGCAGCGGGGTGTCCGTCGCGCTCGTGCCGCTCGTGATGGTGGCGATGAACGTCGTTTACGCATGGTCGGCCTACCCGTTCGGCAAGCTCGCCGACACGACAAGCCACGCGAAACTGATGGTGGCCGGCCTCGTCCTGCTGATCGCGGCCGATCTCGTGCTGGCACACGGCACGCACTGGGGAATCGTACTCGTCGGCGTCGCGCTGTGGGGGCTCCATATGGGGATGACGCAAGGGCTGCTCGCGACGATGGTCGCGCAGGCCGCGCCGGCCGATCTGAGAGGGACGGCGTTCGGCGTGTTCAACCTGGTCAGCGGCGTCGCGACGCTCGTATCGAGCGTCGTCGCAGGATTCCTGTGGGATCGGATGGGCGCCGCGGCGACGTTCTATGCAGGGGCCGCGTTCAGCGCGGCGACCATCGTGTTGCTCGTCCGCGGCCGCACGTCATTCGGTGCCGGCCAGGCGCACTAGCACGCAATCTGGCGCGCGGTGCCGCGCGGAAAGTACAGCGCGAACGTCGTGCGCCCGTCGCGGCTCGCGACCTCGACCTTGCCGCGATGCAGCTCCATGATCGACTTCACGATCGCGAGCCCGAGCCCCGCGTTGCGCGCCGCGCCGTGCCGCGACGAATCGATGCGGTAGAAGCGTTCGAAGATCCTGTCGACCTGTTCGGGCGGAATCGCGGCGCCGCGATTCGTGACTTCGACCACCGCGTAGCTGCCGTGCATGGACACGGCCAGCTCGATCGTCGACGCGGCTTCCGCATGTTCGAGTGCGTTCGACGCGAGGTTGCTGACGGCACGCCGGAACAGCGTCGCATCGGCGACGACCGGCGCTTCGCCGTGCACGTCGATGCGCACGCCGGCTTCGTCGGCCAGTGCCTGGAAATACGATGCGAGCCGGCGCAGTTCGCTGCCGGCGTCGAGCTCGGTGGTCTTCAGGTGCTGCCGTGCGTTATCGGTGCGCGCGAGGAACAGCATGTTCTCGATCATCCGCTGCAACCGTTCGCATTCCTCGATGTTCGAATCGATCAGCGCTTCGTATTCCTCGGTCGTGCGCGCGCGCGACAGCGTGACCTGCGACGAGCTGATCACGTTGGCGAGCGGCGTGCGCATGTCGTGCGCGAGATCGGACGAGAACTGCGACAGCCGCACGAACGCGCGTTCGAGGCGGTCGAGCATCCGGTTGACCGACGTCGCGAGCTCACGCAGCTCGACCGGGCCGCCGCGCGCGTCGAGCCGTGCGTTCAGGTTGTGCGCCTCGATGCGCGACGTCTGCCGGCCGAGGCTCTCGACCGGGCGCAGGCCGCGCGACGCGACCGCGTAGCCGAGCGCGCCGACCAGCAGCGCGCCCGCGGCCGCGGCGAGCCAGATGTCGACGCGATAGCTTTCGAGCAGCGACTGGCGATCGGTCGCCGTGCGGGCGAGCGCGACCTGGATCGCGTCGCCGGACGGCAGCGTGGCGCGTGCATACACGCAGCGCGACGTGCCGATGCCGGGCGGCGCGCACGTGAACGGGATGCCGGTCGCGCCGGCCGGATGCGGCGCGGCGATCACCGACGCCAGCGTATTGCCGGCTTCGTCGGAATGCTCGACGAGCGCACGGTTCCGCGCGTCGTAGATGCCGAGATACACGCCCGGGTGCGACAGCAGCACCTCATGAAACACGGCCGGATCGGCCCGCAGCGCGGCGATCGAGCCGCTCGCGTGTGCGAGCTGCAGGAACTGGTTGAGCTTGCCGGAGATCTCGATGTCGTCGCGCCGCGTCAGCTCGGCGGACAGCGAGCGATACAGGTACGCGCCGGTCAGCGCGAACACGAGCGCGGCGACGACGGCGAACGCGAGCGTCAGCCGCCGCAGCAGCGAATACGAGGCCGGGCGCTGCGTCACGAACGATCCTCGAGCACGTAGCCCATGCCGCGGATCGTGTGGATCAGCTTCTTCTCATACGCGTTGTCGATCTTCGCGCGCAGGCGCTTGATCGCCGCGTCGACGACGTTCGTGTCGCTGTCGAAATTCATGTCCCAGATCTGCGACGTGATGAAGGTGCGCGTCAGCACTTCTCCTTCACGCTCGGCGAGCAGCTGCAGCAGCGCGAATTCCTGCGCGGTCAGGTCGATGCGCGTGTCGGCGCGGCGCACGCGGCGGCGGATCAGGTCGACTTCGAGATCGGCGACATGCAGGATGTCGCGCGCGTTGCGCGGCGCGCGCCGCAGCAGCGAGCGGATGCGCGCCAGGAACTCGGCATACGCGAACGGCTTGAGCAGGTAGTCGTCGGCGCCCAGTTCGAGCCCGGCGACCTTGTCCTCGATCGCCTCGCGCGCCGTGAGCAGCAGCACGGGCGTCTGCTTCTGCGCGCGCAGCCGCTTGAGCACCTCGAAGCCGTCCAGTTCCGGCAGCATCACGTCGAGCACGAGGAGATCGAAATCCTCGTGCAGCGCGAGGAACAGCCCGTCCTTGCCGTTTTCCGCGACGTCGACCGTGTAGCTCGCCTCCATCAGCCCCTTCCGGAGGTACGACGCCATCTTGGGTTCGTCTTCGACTATCAGTATCCGCATGGTGAGGCAGGCCGTCCGTGATTCATCCGTGATTCCAGCCGGTCAGTGTAACGCGTGAGCTTAGGGCGCCGCGCGTGCCCGAAGCGTGACCGCCGGATGACGGAATTGTCATGAAACCGCGGTCATGTTTCGGCCATGTCGTCGTCACCGCGGCGACGATAAGCTGCGGCCGTCGTGTCCCCGGAGCGCGCCGTCGTGGCGCTGCGCCGGCCCATCCGGTCGTTGCCTGCGTGATTCCGCATCCATGTCGTACTGGCGCAAATTCCTCGTCGTCGTGCTGCTGGCGCTGAGCCTGCCGATCCAGTCGTTCGCGGCTGTGTCGATGGCGTGTGCGGGCGCGGATGCGGTCGTGGCAATGCCGCACGTGGAAGACGGCGCACGCGCTGATGACAGGGTCGCGCCGCATGCGATGTCGAGCGCGCATGGTGGCCAGCATGAAGACGAGCACACGCACGACGACCATGCGCGACATGCACAGCCGTGTTCCGCATGCGGGTCCTGCTGCGTCGGCACCGGCATGGCGGATTTCCCCGCGACGCCCGTCGCGCCGGGTATCGGTATCGCGCTCGTTTCTTTCGCTCCGACGCCGGTCGTCGTGTCGTTCCTGACCGGCGGCATCGACAGGCCGCCGCGCCGGCTTCTCGCCTAGACCCTGCCCGCGGCCCCGACCCGCCGCGCTCTGCAATCCGCTCCGGCGGCGGCATCACGCCCGCCGGACGACTCACGACGAAACCTGTTCATGCGATTGACTACTGCGGCGCTGCTTGGCGCGGCGGCCCTCATGCCGTCGCTCGCGCTTGCGCAAACCCCGTTGCCCGATCCCGCGGACGCCGCCGCCGCGGTGCCGGATATCACCGTGACATCCGTATTCGACAGCTATCGGCCGTATCGGGACGACGAAGGCCCCGGCTGGAAACAACTGAACCGCGACGTGATGGAACGGCCCGCGAAAGGACGGTCGACGGGCGGCGCGGCCGGAAGCGGCGCTGCCCATTCGAAGCACGGAGGCGCCGCGCCATGACGATGCTTGCGATATCGCCGAGGATCGGCGCGGCCGCGGCCGTGCTGGCCTTCCTCGCGGGCTGCACGACGTTTTCGAAGGACGGCGGCTTCGACGCGGTTTCGTCCGCCGCGTCGGAACGCATCGGAAAAGACGCGGTCGTGGTCAGGACCGACGCCGACCGCGAAGCCGTCGACAAGCGCACGAAGGAGCTGCTTTCAAAGCCGCTGTCGATGGACGACGCGGTGCAGGTCGCGCTGCTGAACAACCGCGGGCTGCAGGCTTCGTATGCGGAGCTGGGCCTGTCGGAAGCCGATCTCGTCCAGGCCGGCCGGCTGCCGAACCCGCGCTTCGCATTCAGCCGCACCCGCGCGGGGGATGGCGAGCTGACGCTCGGCCGCACGTTCTCGGCGAACGTGTTCGCGCTGCTGACGATGCCGCTCGCGACGAACATCGAACGCCGCCGTTTCGAGCAGACCAGGCTGGAGACGGCCGACGCGATGCTGAAGGTCGCAGCCGACGCACGTCGCGCGTACGTCGAGGCCGTCGCTGCCGAGCAGGCCGCGAACTATGCGCGGCAGGTGCGCGATGCCGGGAGCGCGGCCTGCTCGGCAGCGA
>NZ_SCNZ01000053.1:0-54992 GCF_005502655.1 Burkholderia sp. 4NA327C6
GGCGGGTTGGACTCGTCGAGCACTGTCGTGAACGGCTTGTGCCACGCCAGACCCTCGCGCGCGAGACGCGCCCAGAATCCTTCGTAATCGTTTTCGGCTTCGGCGGCGAGCGCACGATAGGCCGGCATGCCGGAAATGGTCGCCGCCTGTTCGAGCGCCGCGGGCGGCGCAAACTGACGGGTTTCGTGAAGAACCGATTCAATCTTGGACAAGCGTGTCTCCTTGCGTTCTTGTGATGCCTGGCGGTATTCCGGAAAACGCAACATGCATGCCAGCATCGGCGATCGACGCGCGCCGGCGGCGACAACCGCGGCAGCCGGGGCGCGTGCCGAACGATCGTTACCGGCGGACCACGTCGTGCACGGCAGCACGATGCGGTCGGTCGTTCAGAAATGCAGCATGGTGTGTTGCAGTCCTGAGCATTGACGTGAAGCTTGAAAGGCCGCCGGTACCGCCGCGTCAGGCGAGCAGCGATCGCAGCGCCGGTGCGTGTCCGAATTGCCGGATGCGCTCGAGCGCCGCCACCTCGATCTGGCGAACGCGTTCGGCCGACAGGTTCAGTTGGCGGCCGATCTCGCGCAGCGAATACTCGCTGTCCACGTCGATGCCGTACCTCAGGCGAAGAATCCACGCTTCGCGTGCGGGCAGGCTGTCGATCAGCGCCGCCACCGCGGAGCGAAGCTGGCCGGCGCTCGCGGCGTCTTCCGGGTTCGGCGCATCGGGATCGATCGTGACGTCGCACAACGTGAGGTCGTGATCGGGCGAGACGGGCGAGTCGGCGGAGACGGGCTCGCGCACGATGCGCATCAGTTCGCGTACCTTGTCGACGGGCAGTTGCATCTGCGTGGAGAGTGCCGGCGCGTCGGCGACATCGCCGGTGCGCTGCCGATGCGTTAGCGCGAGCCGCGACAGCTTGTTGAGCGCATCGACGGTATGCGCGGGCACCCGTATCGTGCGGCCCTGATCGGCGAGCGCGTGCGTGATCGCCTGCCGGACCCACCAGGTCGCATACGTCGAGAATTTGAAGCCGCGCCGGTGGTCGTAGCGATCGACGGCCTTCAACAGGCCGATATTGCCCTCCTGGATC
This sequence comes from Burkholderia sp. 4NA327C6, assembly GCF_005502655.1. Classification (NCBI taxonomy): domain Bacteria; kingdom Pseudomonadati; phylum Pseudomonadota; class Betaproteobacteria; order Burkholderiales; family Burkholderiaceae; genus Burkholderia; species Burkholderia sp. 4NA327C6. The sequence continues at coordinate 1,088 of NZ_SCNZ01000053.1, forward strand.
AGGTCGAGGAACGGCAGGCCGCGATCGGGATACCGTTTGGCAATCGATACGACGAGCCGCAGGTTGCCGCGGAACAGTTTCGTTCTCGCGGGTTGCATCGTGCGCTCGATGCGCGACAGCCGCGCATCGAGCGCGACGGCGATGGCGAGCGGCAGCGGCGACTGGCCGGCGAGGCGGGCAAGCGCGATGCGCGCGTCGATCAGCGCCGGTGCGTGGCGGGCGAGGGCGGCGGCGCATTCGGGATGCACAGCGATGCACGCGCGCAGCCAGGCGTGCGCGTCGTCGCACGGCGCGAAGCGGTCGCGGCGCGTCGATCCGGTACGTATGCCTGATGCGGCCAGCGTATCGACGAGCCGTTTTTCGACCTGGCGCGCCCGGGTGGCGCGTTCACCGTTCGCATGAGCGATGCGCTCGATCGCGCGCGACGTGAAGCGGATCCTGCCGGTCAACGCGGCAGCTTCGCGAATCAGCGCGCGATAACGGGCCGACGCGAACCCGTCGGCGTGCAATGCGCGCCGCATCGCCGGCGCCAGCGCACCGGCGCGCCCGAGCGATTCGGCAACTGCATCGCGCCACGCCGGGCTGTCCGGCGAGAGGCCGGTGTCGCCCGATTCCATGGCGGGGTCGGGCGCCGTGTCGTTCCCGGGCGAATCGTCGTGCAAATCGTCGGGCGGCATCGCGGGCGCTAGCGCGAGCGATTCGGCGTCCCCGGCGAACCCCGTCACGTAGACCGACGCCGCGACCTTGCCGGCGCGGATGTCGTCTGCGATCGCGGCGAGGCCGGCGAGTGCCTCCGGATCCCGGCTCAATGCGTCGATGCATGCCGCGCGACCGCTTTCCAGGTGAAGCGCGAGCGCGATCTCCTCGTGGCGTTCGAGGAGCGGCGTCGCGCTCATGTCCCGCAGATAGAGCCGGACCGGATCGTTGGTCCGGCCCGTGAGCAGATCGTCGGGCGCGAGCGGCGCCGATGCGTCCGCAAGCCGCAGCGTCACTTCCGGCGCCTGCGCGAAGTGACGGTCGAGCGTCCACGCGGTACGCGAGCCGGCATGCGCGCGCACCTCGATGCCGAGCGCGCGGAGCGTCGACGCGGCCGCATCGACGTCCGTGCGTTCCGCCGCATCGTCGGGCAACGCGTCGGCGATTTCGCCGGGTGTCACGTAACCGCGATCGATGCCCAGCGCGATCAACGAATGCAGATGGGCCGCGTGGTCGGCATCCGTGTCGCGACGCGGTGCGCTGTCGCGTCCGCGCGCGGCCCCGGGATCAAGCGAGCTTTGCATAGACGTTGCACCAGCCTTCGGCGGCAACCGTCTTGCCCGCGAACATCGGGCACGTGCCGAAGGATTCACCCGCGGCGGCCTTGTAGAAGCGGCAGTTCGAACAGGTTTGGCCGGCCTGGTACTTCGGGAACTTGCCCGCGTCGACGGTCGTGGCTTTGGCGCGGTAGCCGAGCGTTTTCGCGGCCGCGTCGTTTTCGTCGACGGGCGGCGGCGCGGCGAATGCGCGGGTGCCGGCCGCGAGTGCGGCGCACAGGCCGGCCGCGTGGACGAAGAAGGTTCTGCGGTTGGAAGAGATCATCGCGTTGTCCTGAATGAAATGAAAAGATGAAGCCGGACCCGCGCGCCGGGCATGCTGCCCGGCGCGGCGGTCGGTCGAAACGAAAGCGGGCGGGGAAGTTACTTGCGCGGTCCGGCGATGAGCGGCGCCTTCGACGCGGTGGCGGCATCGGCGGTCAGCTTGCTTTTGGACGCGTCATAGCCGTTCGAGTAAAGCAGGAACGCCATCACGTCCTCGTATTCCTGTGCCGTCATCTTGCCCGGGCGATCGGCCGGCATGTTGTTCGACATGTACTGGAAGATGCCGCCGACCGTGATGTGCGACTTGCCTTCGGGAGCGAAGGATTCCCCGCTCAGCGCGGGGGCGGTATTGCCTTCGAGCTGGTCGCCGTGACATTTCGCGCAGGCGTCGCCGTAGAGCTTCTTGCCATGCTGGACCTGCGCCTGGTCGAACGACGGCATGTCGCTGCCTTCGCTGGCCGACACCTTGATGAAGCCGCTCCTTGCCGGCATGGATGGTGCGGATGCGATCGCGCCGTCGAGAAACCGGCCCGGCGCACGCGCGCTGGCGGCTTGCGCAACGGTGTCCGGAAGCGCCCAACCGCGCGTGAGCGAGGCGAGGCGGCCGTCGCCGCTCATGCGGGACAGCGTTGCGTCGATGCGCTTTTGCAATGCGTCCTTGCCCGGCCCGAATGCGAACGACAGTTGCCAGTTGGAGTACGGCGATGAAGTCGCCGCGACCCGGAACCGTTGGCGCGGGTGCGCTCGCTCGTACGCTACGACGCTCGGATACCAGACGATCGCGCGCTGGGCACGGCCCGCGGCGACCGCGCCAATCGTCTGCTCGCTCGTGTTTTCGAGGTCGAAGCGGGCGTTCGCCTGCTGGGCGGCGATCAGTTGAGACGGGCTGCCATACGTGGCCGCGATCGTTTCCTTGACGTCGGACGAGGCCTGCGCGTCGAGCAGCGACACGCTGACGTAGCCGGAGCGCAGATAGCCTTGCGAGAACGTCATTTTCGATCCCGATGCATCGGCGATTTCCGAGCGTGGGAAGCCGGCGATCACGTCGCAGTCGTGTTCGAGCGATTTCTTCAGCTCGCCGGCGGAGATGCCGTCGTCGCCGCCATCGTCATCGACGCCGCGCTTGTTGAACGTCGCGGCGATGCCTGCAGAGCGGAATACTTCGCGTGCAACGGATCGGTCGAGCGCCGTGGTCGGGCTGCCGGGCAGCGTGCAGATGCGCACGCCGGCCGACGCGGCAGCCGGTGTCAGCGCCACGCCCACGGCGAGCAGACTGGCGACGGTAACGGAAGTGAGACGAGTATTCATGATCCTGTGTCCGGTTGAAGCGGGGAGGGCGTCGCGCCCGCATCGGGCGCATGCGGGCGCGACTCGGGCCTGGTGCCTGATCAGTCGAGCGCGAACACGTAGAGCGTGCCGCCGCGCGGAACGTCCTTCGCGATGTCGGCCATCGGGCCGCCCCAGATCGGGTTCGCGCCGCCATAACCGGCCAGCACGGCCACGTATTCCTTGCCGTCGACCTCATACACCGACGGCTGCGAAATGATGCCGCTCGCCAGTTGCGGGCTTTCCCAGAGCACCTTGCCGGTCGCCGTGTCGAACGCATACAGGTGACCGTCGAGCGAGCCGCTGAACGCGAGACCGCTCGCGGTGGTCGCGACGCCGCCGTTCCACGGCTTCTTCGACCAGTGGCTCCACAGCTTCTTGCCGGTGTTCACGTCGATGGCCGTCAGTTCGCCGTAGCCTTCGCTGCCCGGTTCGGGCTTGATCTCGAAGCCTTCGCCGAGGTACGGCAGGCCCTCCATGTAGCTGACCGACTTGCCGGTGAGACTCATGCACGCATGCAGCGCGGGCACGACCGCGATGTTGCGTTCCTGGTCATAGGAGATCGACCACCAGTTCTTGCCGCCGAGGAAGCTCGGGCACGTTTCGATCGTCGTGCCGGCCTTCGGGAACTTCGATGCGTCCTGGATCGGCTTGCCGTCGGCCGTGTAGCCGGTGACCGACAACGCCGTCACGAACGGCGTCGCATAGATCAGCTTGCCGGTCGTGCGGTCGATCGCGTGGAAGAAGCCGTTGCGGTCCGCGTGGATGATCGCGTCGTAGTCCTTGCCTTTGTACTTGATGTCCGCAAGCACGGCCGCGTTCACGCCGTCGTAGTCCCACGTGTCGTTGTTCGTGTACTGGTAGTGCCACTTCAGGTTGCCGTTCTTCGCGTCGAGCGCAAGCAGCGAGTCGGAATACAGGTTGTCGCCGGGGCGCAGCGCGGCGAGCCACGGGCCCGGGTTGCCGACACCCCAGTACAGCGTGCGGGATGCGGCGTCGTAGGTGCCGGTGAGCCACGCCGCGCCACCGCCGTGGCTCTGCATGCCGTCGGGCCAGGTTTCCGCGCCCTTTTCGCCGGAAGCGGGGATCGTGTAGCGTTTCCAGACTTCGGAGCCGTTCTCCGGGTTGAGCGCGACGATATAGCCGCGAATGCCGTATTCGCCGCCCGACGTGCCGACGACGATCGCGCCGTCGAGTGCGAGTGGCGCGAGCGAGAATGCGTAGCCGAGGCCCGGCTCGAACATCTGCTTCTTCCACACGAGATTGCCGGTCTGCGCATCGAGCGCCGCGACTTCGCCGCTCAACATCGCGACGTAGACGTTCTTGCCGTACAGCGCGACGCCGCGGTTCACGACGTCGCAGCACGCGGTCTTGAACGACGCGGCGCCGAGCTTCGGCTCGTATTTCCACAGCTGCTTGCCTGTCTTCGCGTCGAATGCATAGACGTTGTCCTTCGGTGTCGTCACGAACAGATAGTTGCCGTTGATGATCGGCGTGGCTTCGAAGCCCTGCTTCAGGTCGGCGGGAAACTTGTAGGCCCACACCTGCTTGAGATCCTTCGCGTTCGACGTGTCGATCTGCTTGAGCGGCGAATGCGAGCGGCCGTCGTAGGTGCGGTAATAGGTCAGCCAGCCGGGATCGCCATGTGCATCGGTCAGGCGCTGGTAGGTCACGGCCGGGTAGTCCGCGGCCGCTTCGACGAGGCCGGGGTTCAGCGCGACGGCGGCCGCCACCGCGATTCCGATCGTCGCCAGCCGGCTCGCTGAAGCCGAGAATTTCTTCATGGTTGTCTCCTGAGTCATTGTGGTCGCACCGCCGCGAACGGTTGGTCGCGCCGGCACGGTTGGTAATCCGGGCCGAGTGCCCTGCCCGTCACGCAAGTCGCATGCCATCGCGATGCGAAGCCCGCGCGGCGCGGCATGGCGGCGCAGCGCGCGCGATGCGCCGTCGAACACGCCGGGCTCCGGCACCGTCGAAGGTGTTGCATTCAGGTACACCGCCGCGCACGAGGTGTTGCCAAACATGACAGGTGACGCAGCACGCGGGACAGATGGGCCGTCGCACGCTTCCATGCCGCGCGGAACCGATGCGCGGTGCAGGCAGCGCTGGCATGGTTCTCGCACGCGCGCTTCTCGACACCTCATCGCCGCGCGCTGCATTGCACGATCCGGCGGAACATAAAAATACGGAGACAACGGAAATGATCAGGAGGCCAAAGGCAGCCGGGCGACATAGCGCGATGCGAGGCGGCCGGCGGGCGCGATGCGTCGGCACGGCCATCGGTGCGCTTGCGCTCGCCGGGCTGTCGCCCGGCAGCGCGCGTGCGCAGCAGCAGGCGGAGGGTGCCGCGCCACCGGCCGCCGCCGTCGCGTCGCAAGCGTCGGCCGTGATGTTGCCGGCGGTGGTCGTCGTCGGCACGACGCCGCTGCTCGGAATCGGCACGCCGCTGTCGAAGGTGCCGGCAAACGTGCAGACGGTGCGCGGCGAGGAACTCGACGCACAGCACCGTGCGACGCTGACCGATTTCTTCGCCGCAAACCTGCAGAGCGTGACGATCTCGGAGGCGCAGGGCAACCCGTACCAGACGGACGTCAACTATCGCGGCTTCACCGCGTCGCCGCTCCTCGGCACGCCGCAGGGGTTGTCGGTGTTCGTCGACGGCGTGCGCGTGAACGAGCCGTTCGGCGACGTCGTGAACTGGGACATCCTGCCCGCGCAAGCGATCGATCGGGTGCAGCTGATTCCGGGCTCCAATCCGGTATACGGACGCAATACGCTCGGCGGTGCACTCGCGATCACGACGAAGGACGGCAAGACGAACCCGGGCGGCGAAGCGGAGGTGTCGGGCGGCTCGTGGGGGCGCAAGACCGCCAGCATCGAGCAGGGCGGGACGATCGGCGCGAACCTCGACTACTACGCAACCGCGAACGTCGCGAACGATGGCGGCTGGGCCGACCACAACGCGAGTCACGTGCGGCAGGCGTTCGGCAAGCTGCGCTACACCGATGCGGACACGACGCTGTCGATCGCCGGCGGTGGCGCGGACAACACGCTATACGGCACCCAGACGATTCCGCGCTCGTTCCTCGGCAACCCGAAGCAGGCGTATACGTATCCGGACCAGAACCGCAACAGCGCCGGCTACCTGACGCTGTCGGGCGACCGGTTCTTCGGCGAGCACGTCGAACTGAGCGGCAACGCGTACTATCGGCATCTGCGAAACGCCAATACGAGCAGCAACAACAATACGGATTACGGATCGACCGGTGAGGACGGTACGGTCGACACGGTGCAGGGCAGCAATGCGCGGTCGACGATCGTCACCGACAGCTACGGCGGCAGCGTGCAGCTCACGCTGCTCGGCAAGCTCGGCGGGATGGCCAACCGGTTGATTGCGGGCGTCGCGGCCGATGTCGCGAATTCCAGCTACGTCGCGTCGTCGCAGGACGCGTATTTCACCGATACGCGCGCGGCGATCGGCGTCGGCGATTTCGTCCAGCAGACCAGCGCGAAGACGCGCAACGCGAACGTCGGCGTGTACCTGAGCGACGCGCTGTCGCTGACGCCGCACTGGACGCTGACGCTGTCGGGCCGCTACGACTGGTCGAAAGCGCAGATCGGCGACGAGAGCGGCGTGCAGCCGCTGCTCGACGGCAACCATACGTTCTCGCGCTTCAATCCGGCGGTCGGGCTGAACTGGAACCCGGTCCCGGGCTTCACCGCGTATGCGGCGTACAACGAAGGCATGCGTTCGCCGACCGCGATCGAGCTGGCATGCGCCGACCCGTCCGCGCCGTGTTCGTTGCCGAACGACTTCATCGCCGATCCGGCGCTCAAGCCGGTGATCTCGAAGACGTTCGAAGCTGGCGTGCGCGGCCGCATCGGCGCCGCGACGACCTGGAGCGCCGCGGCCTACCGCACGACACTGACCGACGACATCCAGTTCATCAGCAGTCCGGCAAGCGCGCAGGGCTATTTCCGCAATGTCGGCGATACGCGGCGGCAGGGCATCGAACTGGCGGGCCGCACGCGGCTCGGGCCGCTCGGTGTCGGGCTGTCGTACAGCTACGTGGATGCGACCTACCGTTCGTCGTGGACCGAACACAGCCCGGCGAATTCGGCGGCCGATGCGAACGGCAACGTGGCGGTCAAGTCCGGCGACCGCGTGCCCGGCATTCCCGCGCACACGGTGAAGCTGAGACTCGACTACGCGGCGACGCCCGCATGGGATATCGGCGCGAACGTCACGTGGCGCAGCGGCGTGTATGCGCGCGGCGACGAGAACAACCAGGACGTGAACGGCAGGCTCGCGGGCTACGTGCTCGTCGATCTCGACATGCGCTACCGGATCACGAAGCGGTTCGAGGTGTTCGCCAGCGTGACGAACCTGTTCGACAAGCGCTATGCGAGCTTCGGTGCGCTCGGCCAGAACTTCTTCAACGGACCGAATCACACGTTCGACGGCGCCAATCCGGTGAACGAGCAGTTCGTCGGGCCGGGCGCGCCGCGCGGTGCGTGGATCGGTGTGCGCTACGCGTGGGATTGAGCGTGGCGCGGCCGCGCCGGTCGTCGTGTCATGCGTCGCGTCGCGGCGTGAACAGGCGCAGGTTGCACGGCATCCGCGATCACATGAATGCTGGCGCCGCGAACATCGTTGCCACGGCGCGTGCGACGCTGTGTGCCAACGCCGGATCGCTTGCGAGATGCCCGGAATGCACGCGTTCGATCACCACCTCGGGTGCGGCACGCGCGAGGCGAACGACGTTGGCGACCGGGCACACGGGGTCGTGCATCCCGTGCGCGGCGAACAGCGGCACCCCCGCCCGCGCCGCCCGACGCGCGAGCGCAAGCACGCAGCGCTCGCCGAGCCAGCAGCCGCGCTGCAGGTAGTGCGCCTGGATCCGGTATTTGTCGATCAGCCTGCGAACAGTCTTCTTTGAGCGGATCGCCCGCGCAGTCGAGCGGCGCGTCCGCGCCGAGGCGAGGACGGCGTTTTCGTACGCGTGCCACGCGAGCGCCACTGCGCGCTGGTGTGCCACGCTCGCGCCGCGGCGCAGCCGCCGCGCGCAGCGCGACAGCAGTCGCTCCACCTGGCCGCCGCCGGCCGCCGCATGCAGGCGCCGCCATTCGCGGGGCGCTCGCGTGCGCGACGTCGTGAACAGTCGGCGGACTTCGCGTGGCGACGTCAGGAACAGGCCGCGCAGTACGACGCCGGTCACCCGCGCGGGGTGCGTGCCCGCATAGGCGAGTGCGAGCGCGGCGCCCCACGATCCACCGACGACACCCCAGCGCGCAATGCCGAGCTGTTCGCGTACGGCCTCCAGGTCGGCGATCAGCCGCGCGGTGCTGTTGTGGCGCGTGCCGCCGCGCGGCGCGGAGGCGCCTGCACCGCGCTGGTCGACGAGCACGACGCGCACGCGGGTCAGGTCGAACAGCCGCAGGATGCCGGCCTGGCTGCCGCTGCCGGGGCCGCCGTGCAGCACGACGACCGGGTGGCCGTGCGCGGCGCCGGCCACGGCGAACGCGATCGATTGGGCATCGCGCCGCAGACGGCGGACGGCGAGGACGGCGGGGACGGCGGGCGGCGCCGGTGTATCGGGCAATACCCGCATCGCGGGCGACAGCGTGGATCGAATCGTGCGGCGTGTCATGTCGATAAGGCTCGGTGTGGAGTCGGCGCAACCGTCACGCGGCCGCATGGATGTCCGGGCGGCCGCTGGTCTTGACCTGCGACAAAGCCAGAAACGCGCCAGCCGCGAAGATCGGGATTCGCACGGGTAGTCACGCGTCCGGAAATCGCGGTATCACGAAGCCGGCCTGTCGCGCGGCGCACATGCACCGGTGTGCCCGGATCGTTTATTACGTCCTGCTTTCAGTTCGAGTGGCGACGCTGGCGTGGCCCGATGCTTGCTTGCAATGACGGCAAAGAGTCCGGCACATGACCGGAAGGATCCCCGGAGGAGACAATGCGCGATGACGTAGAGCAGGCGGCCGGAACACGGGCCGCGCATCCCGCCGGCTGGCCCGCGCCGTCGATTCAGAAAGCCCACGAGCGGTCCGAGACGTTCGGCCTGCAGGTATCGGCCCGGCCCGACTACGATGTGCTGCCGAGCTCGGCGCTGGTGCTCAAGCGTGAGCAGAGCCGGGTGCTGTGCGTGCACGCGATGCCGGTGATGGAGACGCTGCACGAGCAGATCGTCAATACGCAGAGCATGATCGTGCTGACCGACGCCGAAGGTCTGATCCTGCATTCGATCGGCGACGACGATTTCCTGCGTCGCGCGGAGAAGGTGGCGCTGCGCCCGGGCGCGAACTGGGCGGAAAACCGCCAGGGCACCAATGCGATCGGGACGGCGCTTGCCGAACTGTGCCCGATGGTCGTCCACGGCGACCAGCACTTCCTGGCGGCGAACCGCTTCCTGACCTGTTCGAGCGTGCCGATCCTCGATCCGTACGGCGATGCGATCGGCGTGCTCGACGTGACGGGCGACCACCGCAGCTATCACCAGCACACGATGGCGCTCGCGAAGATGTCGGTGCAGATGATCGAGAATCATCTGTTTACGACGACCTTTCAGGAAACGCTGCAGGTGTCGTTCCATGGCCGTCCTGAATTCCTCGGCACGCTGATGGAGGGAATCGTCGCGTTTACCGCCGATGGCCGCTTCCTGTCGGCCAATCGCAGCGCGCAGTTCCAGCTCGGCATGCCGCTCGCCGCGCTGCGCGCGCACACGTTGTCGTCGCTGTTCGACATCACGAGCGCGCAACTGATCGACCGCATGCGCGCGAGCACCGACCGGCACCTGACGCTGAATCTCGGCAACGGCGCGGTAGTGTGCGCGCGCGTGCACTTCCGGCGCGCGACGCTCGCCGAAGGCAGCCGGCCGACGGACGTCCACGATGCGCTCGCGCCGGCCGCGCGCGCGAATGCGGTGCCGGCGCCGGCCGCCGGCACGTCGGCCGGCCTGTCGCGGCTCAACTACCTCGACACCGGCGATTCGCAGGTCGCCTGCGTGATCGCGAAGGTGCGCAAGGTGATCGGCAAGGACATCCCGATCCTGATCACCGGCGAAACCGGCACCGGCAAGGAACTGCTCGCGCAGGCGATCCACAACGACTCGCCGCGGCGCGACGCGCCGTTCGTCGCGGTCAACTGCGCATCGATTCCGGAGACGCTGATCGAGTCCGAGCTGTTCGGCTATGAGGAGGGCGCATTCACCGGCGCGCGCCGCAAGGGCGCGATCGGCAAGCTGCTGCAGGCGAACGGCGGCACGCTGTTCCTCGACGAAATCGGCGACATGCCGTATCCGTTGCAGGTGCGGCTGCTGCGCGTGCTGCAGGAGCGCCTCGTCAACCCGCTCGGCTCGACGAAGACGATTGCCGTGGACATCGCGATCATTTGCGCGACGCACCGCGACCTGCGCGACATGATTGCGCAGAATCGCTTTCGCGAGGATCTCTACTACCGGCTGAACGGCCTCGTGGTGCGCCTGCCGCCGTTGCGCGACCGCACGGATCTTGCGGTGGTCGTGCAGAAGATGCTGCAACGCGAGGCGTTCGCGGGGCCGGGCCGGCCGCCGCTGTCCGTCGCGCCGGACGTGATGGCGCTGTTTGTGCGCTGCACGTGGCCCGGCAACTTCCGCCAGCTCGGCAACTTGCTGCGCACGGCGGCGGCGATGGTCGACGACGATGGCGAAATCCGGCGCGAGCATCTGCCGGACGACTTCTTCGACGACCTGCGCCGCGGCGATGCGCAGGCCGCCCAGGTCGCACACGAGCCGTCTGCCGGACCGTGCGTCGCGGATGCGCTCCCGCCCGCCGACGCGCGCCTGCAGGACGTCGCGGCGTCCGCGATCGCCGCCGCGCTCGCGCGCCACGGCGGCAACGTGTCCGCCGCGGCGCGCGCGCTCGGCGTCTCGCGCAACACGATCTACCGGAAGATGCCGGCCGCCGACACGGAGCGCCGCCCGTCGGACGAGAACTGACGCGCCGGCCGCGGGATCCCGGCCGGCGCACTGCGCGCGCCCTGTCACGACCGGTGTGTCAAGTTGCAACACCGGTGTTCAACGATTCAACACCTGTCACACCCCTCGCACACCGCGCCGCACGGGCGGCGGATCGCGTGTGCGCGAATCCTGTCGGCTTTTCGTAAGGATGGCATCCCGATGCCCGAACGACGGCCTTATGCGGCCTGCGGACGGCCGACGCGAGGTTTCGGCACGCTCCTTGCTGAAGAGGAACCGACCGCCCGATTTCCGCGGTTGTTCGACTCACCACGCAACGCATCAACTCATCAACTCGATCAGGAGACAACATCATGCAGTGGACGACACCGTCTTACACCGACCTGCGCTTCGGCTTCGAAATCACGATGTACATCGCCAACCGCTGATCGCCGTGCGTGCCGCCCGTTTCGCCGTGATCGGCGCGGGCGGCCTCGGGAGCTGACGCCCATGAAGATCAAGATACTCGGCTCGGGAGCCGGCGGCGGCTTGCCGCAATGGAACTGCAATTGCGCGAACTGCCGCCGTGCGCGCAGCGGAAGCGGCCACGTACTGCCGCGCACGCAGTCGTCGATCGCGGTCAGCGACGACGGCATCGACTGGGTCCTCGTCAACGCGTCGCCCGACATACTTTCCCAGTTGCGCGCGGATCCGGACCTGCAACCGGCGCGCGCGATCCGTGACAGCGGCATCGCCGCCGTCGTGCTGTGCGATGCGCAGATCGATCACGTGACGGGGCTGCTGATGCTGCGCGAGCGCTCGACGCCGCTGCCGCTCTACGCGAGCGCGCCGGTGCTCGACGACCTGTCGACCGGCTTGCCGCTCGTGCCGTTGCTCGGCCATTACTGCGGCGTCGCCGCGCAGACGATCGTGCCCGGCGAGCCGTTCGAAGTGCCTGCCGCGCGCGGGATCCGATTCACCGCGATTGCCGTCGACAGCAAGGCGCCGCCTTATTCGCCACGGCGCGTGTCGGCCGCGCCCGGGGACAACATCGCGCTGTCGATCGAAGACGTCGCGAGCGGCCGCCGCGCGTTCTATGCGCCGGGGCTCGCGACGGTCACCGACGACGTGCGTGCGGCCATGGACGGCGCCGATCTCGTGCTGGTGGACGGCACGTTCTGGACCGGGACCGAGATGATCGATCTCGGCCTGTCGGGCAAGCACGCAGCCGACATGGGCCACCTCGCGCAGTGCGCGGAACACGGGCGGCCCGGCATGATCGACTGGCTCGACACGCTGCCCGCGCATACGCGCAAGGTGCTCACGCACATCAACAACACGAACCCGATTCTCGATCCGCATTCCGTCGAGCACGCGCATCTGCGCGCGCACGGCATCGACGTCGCACACGACGGCATGCAATTCCAGGTCTGACGATGAACGCACCGATCCCCGCTACGGCGTTGCACGCGACGCCCTGGACCGCGACCGAATTCGAGACGCGCCTGCGTGCGCTCGAATCGCGCTACCACATCCATCACCCGTTCAACCGGCGGCTCAACGGCGGCGCCTGTTCGCCCACGCAGATCCGCGGCTGGGTGGCAAACCGCTTCTACTACCAGATCAACATCCCGCTCAAGGATGCGGCGATCCTGTCGAACTGCCCCGACCGCGACACGCGGCGCCGCTGGATCCAGCGGCTGGTCGATCACGACGGGCAGGGCGACAACGAAGGCGGCATCGAGGCGTGGGTGCGGCTCGGCGAGGCATGCGGTCTCGCGCGCGCCGAACTGTGGTCGCTCGAGCACGTGTTGCCCGGCGTGCGGTTCGCGGTGGATGCATACGTGAACTTCGCGAGGCGCGCGCCGTGGCAGGAAGCGGTGTGCTCGTCGCTGACCGAGATGTTCGCGCCGCAGATCCATCTCGACCGCCTCGCGGGCTGGCCGTCGCATTACCCGTGGATCGAACCGGCCGGGCTGCATTACTTTCGCAGCCGCGTGCCGCTCGCGCAGCGCGACGTCGAGCATGGCCTCGCGGTCACGCTGCAGCATTTCACGACACCGGATGCGCAGCAGCGCGCGCTCGGCATCCTGCAATTCAAGCTCGACATTCTGTGGTCGATGCTCGACGCCGTCGAAAGGGCCTACCCGCTATGAACGCGATCGAAGCCGCCAGCGGCGTGCCGCTGCGCCCTTGCCTCAGTGGCATGTACCGCCTGCAATGGGAGGCGGCCCAGGATGCCTACGTGCTCCTCTATCCGGAGGGCATGGTCAAGCTCAACCCGAGTGCGGGCGAGATTCTCGCGCGTTGCGACGGCACGCGCGAGCTGGACGACATCATCGGCGAACTCGAGCGCCTGTTCAGGCAGTCGGATCTCGCGACCGACGTCTATCGTTTCCTCGATCATGCGCGGCTGCGCGGCTGGCTCGACTGACATGGCGCCCGACACTTCCCGTCCATCCGCGCCGCTGTGGCTGCTCGCGGAACTCACGTACCGTTGCCCGCTGCACTGCGCGTTCTGCTACAACCCCGTCGACTTCGCGGCGCACGGCGCGGAACTCGATACCGATGCATGGCGCACGGTCATCGGCGGTGCGCGCGCGCTCGGCGCCGCACAGATCGGCTTCTCGGGCGGCGAACCGCTGCAGCGTGACGACCTCGAGACGCTCGTCGCGCATGCGCGCGGGCTCGGCTTCTATACGAACCTGATCACGTCGGGTATCGGGCTGAGCGTTGCCCGCATCGAGCGGCTCAAGGCGGTCGGGCTCGACCACATCCAGTTGTCGCTGCAGGATTCGACGCGCGAGCTGAACGATTTCCTGAGCAGCACCCGCACGTTCGAACTGAAGCGCGGCGTTGCGCGGCTGATCAAGGCGCATGGCTACCCGATGGTGCTCAACTGCGTGCTGCATCGCTACAACCTGCCGCACGTGGGACAGATCATCGAGATGGCGCTCGACCTCGGCGCCGATTACCTGGAGCTCGCAAACACGCAGTATTACGGGTGGGCGATGCTGAACCGCGACCAGTTGATGCCGACCGTCGAACAGGTGCGCGAGGCCGAGGAAACGGTCAACCGCTATCGCAAGCTGGTGGGCGAGCGTTGCAAGATCCTGTTCGTCGTGCCCGACTATTTCGAGCGGCGCCCGAAGGCCTGCATGAATGGCTGGGGCTCGGTGTTCCTGGGCGTTGCGCCGGACGGCACCGCGCTGCCGTGTCATGCCGCGCGGTCGCTGCCCGGACTCGTGCTGCCGAACGTGCGCGACCGGTCGCTGCGGGAAATCTGGTACGACAGCGACGCGTTCAACGCGTTTCGCGGCGACGGCTGGATGCGCGAGCCGTGCCGCACGTGCGACGAACGGCATGTGGATCACGGTGGATGCCGATGCCAGGCCTACCTGCTGGCCGGCGACCCGAAGGAGGCCGATCCGGTGTGCGAGAAATCCGCGCACCACGGCCAGGTCGAGCAGGCCGTGCAATTCGCGCGTCGTGGCACGCCGCGCGACGAACAGCCGCTGATTTTCCGCAGCCGGGAGAATTCGCTGGCGCAATGCGGCGCCGCGTGCGATTGCTGAGGGCGCGCGGCGAAGACGGCGGGCGTGAACGGGGCACGGCGAAGCGATGGGGACCGTGGCGATCGATACGCAATCCTCTTCATATGGGCGATCGGGTGCGTACACGCGAGGATCATTGAACGCCGGATGGAGGGTGCGATGAGTACGGCTGCCTTCGATACGCGAGCGGCGGGCGGCTCATATCGATTCGCCCGCAATCGTTCCCGTCGTCGCGGAATGTACGTCGCGTCGACCGTGGCCGTCGTGAGCGTGCTTCATGCAGGCGTATTCGCCCTGCTTGCACGCGAGCCGGCCGTGCGAAGCGCGCCCGTGCAGCGGCAGGTGATGGTGGCGACGCTGATTGCGCCGGAACCCGAGCAGGAGGTATCGATCGTGGCGACTGCCGCGACGCGGCCGAAGGCGGCGTCGCACACGACACGTCGGGCGAATGCCGCGGCCCGATCGTCAACGGGCAGCGTGTCGCAGCCATCCGGGCCGGTCGCACCGGGTCGCACCCGGCAGCGTGCCGGTGATGCGCTTGCGCCGCCGCGGCCGGTGCCGTACGCGGCGGCGGTCGAGCGACACGAGGCGCCGCACGACGACGCGGCTTCCGGTGTCACGCCGACGCAAGCCGCGTCACCGGCACCTCCGGCGCCTGCGATACCGCGCTTCGTCGCGCATCCCGAATGTGCGCTGGTCACACCCGACTACCCGTCGCAGTCGCTGCGCGCGGGTGAGCATGGCACCGCGCTCGTCGAACTCGAGACCGACGCGGCAGGCCGGGTCGTCGCCGCGCGGATCGTGGCCGGCAGCGGCTCACCGCGTCTCGACGCGGCGGCGCGCGACGCGGTGCTGGCGAGCCGCTGCGCGCCGCATGTGGAAAACGGCGCGGCGTTGCCCATGCGGGCGCGCGCGCCGATCACGTTCAATCTCGACGAATGACAGGACACTTCGTCATGACAGTCTAAGGAAGCGGTCACGTATGGGCGCAGGGCGACCCGATGACGCGGCGATCCCCGCGGTGCTCGGCTATCACGCGCCGGTGCGATTGTCGCGCGATATCGTCGCGCGCCTGAACCGCTTCGCGCATGGGCTGCACCTGTTGCTGCTCACGGGCAGCGTGCCCCCGGCGGCTGCATGCGCCGGACGCGCGGCCGGAATGCCGGCCGCGCGTCCGGCTCCCGACGGAGCACGAGCATGCATGACGATGCGGCCGGTGGCAACGACGGGATGGCCCTGGCGGCGGACATCAGCATGACGCCGCTGATCGACGTGATGCTCGTGCTGCTGGTGGTGTTCATGGTGACGTTGCCGGTGCTGCATCACGCCGCGCCCCAACCGGAAGTGCGCCTGTCGGCCGACCACGCGGCTCGCTACGACAGCATCGCGAAGTTGCTGCCGGCGGCACCGGCTGCCGGCGTTGCAAGGGTTGGTTTCGTCACCGATCCCGCCGCGGGCCGATAACACGCGGCGCGCTGCTGCCGCGCCAGCGATGCGACCCGGCGGCACCGCGCGGCCGCGACGTCACCCATCATCCGCCTTCGCCTGCAACCCCTTCAGCCCCTGGATCACGACCAGCAGCGCGCGCCCGTGCTCATCCGACCCGTCCCACGCGTCGACGATCGCGTCGCGCAGCAGGTCGTTGAACTGGCGGCGCGACGGCCCGGTATCGACACCATAGAAACTGCATAGCTTATTGAATGGCGCGCTGCGGCGCAGCCGTTGCCCGTTCGACAGCCTCAGGCGCGATACGGTCGGCTGGCTGACCCCGGAGAGTCGCGCGATTTCGCTGGACGAGCGTGTATCTGCCATCAGGCGGCGCAACAGGTCTTGAACGGGAAAATCTTGGTCCGGGGCTTCCATGCAATGCATTATACCTATACAGTTACGGCTGTTGAATGGGCTTGCTGTCACCGGCGAGGCTGTATCCCCGAGAAAGTTGATGACACTGAAACACCTCCCACCCACGTTCTGCTGGACCAAGATCGGTACCGAGTCCGGCGAGGAACTGCCGACCGTCGTGCTCCGCAAGGAATGGGAGCGCCGGCTCGGGGGCGGGCGTTTTCTGTGGGGCATCAACCAGCCGCTCGGCAGCAGCGCGCAAGTCGCCGCGCATCGCACGGGCTCGCTGCTCGCGCTGTTTTCACCGGTCGCATCGCGCCCGCGCGCAGGCGAGCGGAAAGACATGCTGCTGTGGAATGCATGGGTCGACGCAAGCGGGCAGGTGCGCCCGCTGCCGCCGCACACGTTCATCGCCAGCCGCGCGACCTTGCCGTCGGGCCGGCGCCGCGAACAGCACTACGCGCTCGTGTGCGCGTCGTCCACCGCACTGACGGTCGGCACGCAGTTGCGCGTGTTTCCCGATCACCTGCGCAGCGTGAGCACCGGCCAGCCGCTCGGCGCCGCACAGGGGGCGGCCGTGGTCGATTGCGTCGGGCGTGCGAAGGAGCAGACGGGCAAGAGCTATCCGCTCGCGCTGTCGGTCGAGCTCGAAGCACCGTATTTCGTGCGGCTCGCACAGCCGTGCGTGCTGAAGGCGCGCGATCTCGCGGAAGTGAACAAGGCCACGCGCGCGGGCGATTTCGATCGCTTCGTCGAACTCGTCGCGCGCTTGCGCGGCCGTTCGCCGACGGACGCCGTGCGTGGTGTCACGCGCGATCTGTTCGACGTGCCGCCGATTGAAACGGCGGCCGCGTATGTTGCGCCCACGCACGCGGCGCGCTTGCGCAACCGGCCGGCGGCCGAGCATCCGCGTGATCTCACCGGCGACCTGTTCGACCTGTCGCCGGGTGAAGCGGCCGCGTTCGCCGGCCTTGCGCTTCCCCGTATCGGGCGCGCGTGACGAAACGCGTGCAGCAGGTCGCGCAAGAATTTGTTGCAATCTCGCCATAGCGGAGCGGCGAGCGCAGAGAGACAATCGGCACGAAGCGCGCTGCGCGGTGGCCGATGCGTCGAGACTCGATGGGTCGTGGTTCACGCCGCCGACATGCGCACCACGCACACTGAGCGTCGGCGTGCTTCACACTGCAACCCTGAGGGAGAAGTGTCGATGTCGACCCACATCTGTTCGCGGGAAGCCCGGGCCGCGCAGCGCTTCGTCGAAGCCACGCGCAATGTCGATCAGGCGTTTCGCGCCGTGCGCGGCGAAAGCGACGACGACGTTTCGTCGGCCGAATACGCACGCGCGATGTCGCGCCTCGACCGCGCGCTCGACGAGCTGGCGCGTGCGCAGGAATTTTTCGATCGCGTAGTCAGTGCGGACGCAACCGCGCACGACAACTGATCGAGCTGCATCGACGTGAACGCGCGTCGAGCGGCGCGCCTTCATCATCATCATCTTGCCGGGCTGCGCGCCCGGCATGTCAGTCACGCATCCCGTTCCGACTTCAGACCTTGCGGCCTTCGACCGGATAGCCGGGGTCGGTATAGCCGTGCGTCGATGCATGCCCGGGCGGCACGAGCGAATCGACGAATCGCTCGTCGTCCGGACCGAGTTCGAGCGTCAGCGCATCGATGTAGCTGTCCCAGTGCGCTTCGGTGCGCGGCCCCGCGATCGTCGAGCTGACGATGCGGTTCTTCAAGACCCACGCGAGCGCGAACGCAACCGACGTCGTGCCGCGCGCGGCGGCGTGCGCGGCCACCTGCGCGGCCGCGCTTACACGCCGGCTTCGTCGAACACGCGCTGCGCGATCGTGAGCGCCGAGCTTGCGGTCGGCCAGCCCGAGTAGAACGCGAGGTGCGTGATCGCTTCGACCAGCTCGTCGCGCGTGAGGCCGTTGTCGAGCGCCTTCTTCAGGTGGAAAGGCAGTTCGTTGACGCGATACAGCGACACGAGGCTCGCGACCGTGACGAGGCTGCGATCGCGCGGCGACAGGCCGGGGCGCTGCCAGACGTCGCCGAACAGCACGTTGTCGGTGTAGTCGGCGAGGGCGGGGGCGATGGCGCCGAACGCTTTGCGCGCGGCGGAAGTCGGTTCGGACATCGAGGGCTCCGGGGAAGGTGGGGAACACCGTCGATGGTAGCCACCGATGCGTCTATCGATAATCCCCGCCGATCCGCATGCACTTATCGACGCGATTCATGAATCGGCGCGCATCGGCGCCGCCGCGTCGGCTCATGCGCGATAGCGCAACGCGTCGACGATCACGGCAAGCGCGCGCGACGACTGCCGCCGGCTCGCGTAGTACAGGTGATGGCCGGGGAACGTCGGGCACCAGTCGTCGAGCACACTGTCGAGGCGGCCGGCGGCGACATGCGGCGCCGCGAGTTCGGCGGGCACGTACGCGAGCCCGTAGCCCGCGAGCGCCGCGTCGAGCGTTTCGTAGGTGCCGTTGAAGGTGACCTGCCCGTCGACGCGCACCTGCAGCATGTCGTCACCGCGCGCGAGCTCCCACGCGTACAGCGCGCCGTGCGTCGGCAGGCGCAGGTTGATGCAGTCGTGCGCGAGCAGATCCTGCGGCGACACGGGGCGCGCGCGTTCCGCGAAATACGCGGGCGCGCCGACGATCGCCATCTTCATGTCGGCCGAGATGCGTACGGCGATCATGTCCTTCGCCACCTGGTCGCCGAGCCGCACGCCGACGTCGAAGCGTTCCGCGACGATGTCGGACAGCCCGTAGTCGTTCACGAACTCGACCTTCAGGTCGCGATAGTCGCGCAGGACCGGCGCGAGCTTCGGCCACAGCAGCGTGCGGATCACGAAGTCGGTCGCGTTGATGCGTACGGTGCCCGCGGGCTGGTCGCGCAGTTCCGCGAGTGCAGCCAGCTCGGCCTCGATTTCGTCGAAGCGCGGCGCGAGATTGAGCAGCAGTCGCTCGCCGGCTTCGGTCGGCGCCACGCTGCGGGTCGTGCGCGTGAGCAGCCGCACGCCGAGGCGCGTTTCGAGCGAGCGGATCGTATGGCTGAGCGCGGATTGCGAGACGCCGAGCTGAGCGGCCGCCCGCGTGAAACTGCGCTCGCGCGCGACGGCGATGAAGGCGAGGAGGTCCGCAAAGTTGTCGCGCGGCATGGAAGGTGTCGGGTGGTCGATGCCCGCGCATCGTACCACCGGGTTCGCCGGGCCGCGTCGCGGCGCGGCGATGCGGCGCGCGTCAGCCCGCGCGCGTCATGCCCGGCGCATGGGGCGCCGGATGGTATGCATAGCCGCGCTGCTGGAACGACGTCGCGAAGAACCGCATCTGGTAGCGGATCGCATTCGCCCAGTAATCCCACGTATGACCGCCCGGCCGCTCGGCATAGTCGTGCGGCACGCCGAGCGCGACGAGCCGTTCGTGCAGCGTGCGGTTCGAGCCGACAAGCGCGTCGTCGCGGCCGCAATCGATCGTCAGGTCGAGATGCGCGCGCACGAACGCGCTGGCGCTGGCGACGATCACGTTGCGGTTCCAGAACGACGGATGGCGGTCGGGGTCGCCGAACACGTGTGCGATGCCCGGCTCGTCCGAGCAGCAGCGCGGATCGACCGCGCCGCTGATGCTGCCGACCGCGCCGAACGTGTCGGGCCGGTCGAGCGCGATGCGCAGCGCGCCGAAGCCGCCCATGCTGAGCCCGGTGATCGCGCGGGCGCGTTGCATCGCAATCGTGCGGAAGTGCAAGTCGATGTACGACACGACTTCGTCGCCGATGAAGGTTTCGTAGCGGCTGCCCGAGTCGAACGGGCTGTCGATGTACCAGCTCTCGTGCCCGCCGTCGGGCATCACGAGGATCACGTGGTAACGGTCGGCCAGCGCGGCGATGTGCGTGTTCGACGTCCAGTCGGTGTGATCGCCGCCCGAGCCGTGCAACAGGTAGACGACCGGATAGCGGTCGCCGTCGCGGGCGCCGCGCGCATAGGCGTCGGGCAGCACGACGGTGGCCTTGAGCGTCTCGTTCATCGCGGCGCTGGGAATGGCGACGACCCGCGAGTGGAATGCGAGAGCAGGGCCCGAAATGGCGAGCAGCAGAATCAGCCAGAAAGCGCGTGCCAGGTTTGTCGATCCTCGCATGTGTCGATCCCGTCCGGCGCAGACGCCGGGAAAACCCTGTTCTGGCGACTCTAGCAACCGCGCCTTTCAACCAAATTTCGGCGAATCCTACGGGTTGTCAGGCGGGCGACGCGGACACGATGCGCCCGAGCGCCGCGCGAAACGCATCGGGTTGCTCGGCCGGGATCAGGTGCCCGCAACGCTCGATCGTGTCGAAGCCGGCGCAGCGCGCGAGCGCCCAGTCGGGCACGTGCCAGCCAGCGCGCGAGCGTTCGCCGGCCATCAGCCAGACCGGGTGACGCTCGAACACTTGCGCGAGTGCCTGCAGATAACCCGGTTCGCCCGTCGTCGCGACCACCGAGCGGCCCATCGCGCGCAGCGTCGATGCGGGTTGATGCGCGAGCCAGCGGCGGGCGTCGTCGAGCAGGCCCGGCGACGGCGCATCGATCGCGCCGCGCAGCCAGCCTTGCGGATCGGCACGCAGGCCGTCCAGCATCGCATCGGCTTCGGCTGGCGTCATGCGGCCGACCGACGCCGACCAGAACGCATCGTCGAGCGTGAAGTTGCCCTCGACGTTGACGATTCGCCGCACGCGCTCCGGGTGCGCATGCGCGAACAGCATCGCGATCGCCCCGCCGACCGAGTGGCCGACGACATCGACCGGCTGCGCGCCGAAGTGCGTATCGACGGCATGGCGAAGGTGCTCGACCTGCGCAGCGAGCGTGATCGCGTCGAACGGCGTCGCGCGATGCGTGCCGTAGCCGAGCAGGTCGGGAGCGAGATGCGGGCCGTTCCACCCGCGCACGTCGAGCGTGCCGATGAAACCGTGAATGAAGACGACGGGCGTGGGCTGGGTCATGGTGCGGGCGCGGTAGGCAGGGGCGGCAATTCGAGTTCGGCGAGCAGTTCGTCGAGTTCGAGCACGTGCGTGCGGTCGTGGTCGAGCAGCTCGCGCACGAGTTCGTCGAGCGACAGGCGGCGGATGCCGTCGCGCAACCCGCAGCGGGCGAGCTGCGCGGAATCGAGCGCGGCCGCGGTTGCACACAGCGCGGCGCGGCCCGTGCGGAATGCCGTGACGGCAGCGTCGAGCGGCTGCGCGAGATAGTCGCGTTGTGCGGCAAGCGCGGTGCCGTCGACGGATGCAATCACGGGCAGGTCGAGCGTGCGTACGGCGTCGATGCGCTCGGCGAACACCGCGTCCAGATCGCGCAGGTGGCACGCATGCTCGACGAGCGAGAAACCGGTGCCGTCGGGGCGGCGTGTCCGCAGCGCGGCCGGCACTTGTGCCGCATACGCGGCGAGCCGGTCGGGCAGGCGCGCCAGCGCGGCGATGACGTCGGCGAAAGGCAGCACCTGCGGATACGCGCTGAACACCGCGCCATAGCTGAACGGCGTGCCGCCGAGCCGCCCGCGTGCCTGCACGACATCGTGCCCGTGGCGGCGCATGATCTCCGCGACCATCGCGCCGCAGAACTGGCGGGCCGTGGTGTCGGTTTCGATTTCGGGGAATTTGTGCGCAATCTCGTGCTGGATCGCACCGATCGCGGCGACGCCGACGCGCGACAGCGCCGCGAATTCGACGTAGCGCTCGGGTTGCGCGATCAGCGCTTCGAGCTGGGCGCCGAGCGGTGTGGTGCGGAAACGGTCGAAGCGGGAGTGCATGACGGAAGGATTTCGCCGAGTAACGTAACAAAACGATACGTTACTCGGCGGCGGAACGTCAACAGGCGGAATCGGGCACTACCTTGGCTCACTCCTTGCCGGCGCCCTTGGCTGCCTGTTCGATCAGCTTCGCGACTTCGGCCGGATGCGAGATGTACGCGACGTGGCTCGACTTGAGTTCGATCGTCTTGCTGCCGGCGCGTTGCGTCATGAAGCGTTCGAGTTCGGGGTTGATCGCGCGGTCGGCCGTGGCGACCACTGCCCAGCTCGGCTTCGTCCGCCATGCGGCATGCGTGATCGGCACGCCGAACGACTGCGCGGCCGGCGTCACCTGCGAGATCGCCATGAATTTCGCTTCGGCGGCCGGCACGTCGGCCGCGAAGTCGGCGTGGAACGACGCTTCGTCGAAATACAGGTGGCCGTCTTCGGTGGCCTTGATCGCTTTCGTCGCGGGCGGCGTCTTCTTGGTCAGGTCGAGCGGGCTTTCTCCGGTGTCGGGCTGGAACGCGGCCACGTAGACGAGGCCCGCGACCTTGTCGTCGTTGCCGGCTTCGGTGATCACCGCGCCGCCATAGCTGTGGCCGACGAGGATGCTCGGGCCGTCCTGCGCGTCGACGACGCGCCGGGTTGCCTTCACGTCGTCGTCGAACGACGTTTCCGGCTGCTGAACGACGGAAACCTTGTAGCCGTCGCGCGTCAGGATGTTCGAGACGGCTTGCCAGCCCGAGCCGTCGGCGAAGTAGCCGTGAACCAGCACCACGTTCTTGACGGGGGCGGCGACGGCTGCGTGCGAACCGAAGGCGGCGGCGGAAACGGCGAGTGCGGCGGCGAGCTGGCGGATTCGGGAAAGGCGCTTCATTTTCATTCTCCAGAAGAAAGGCAGGTTGGGAACCGTCGGGTATCGACAGTTGTCTTGTTCCGTCGATGTAGCCATCCTACTAGTAGGTAGTTTTGATTTCAAGGAGAAAGCACGGCTGGAAAACAGTATCTCGTAGCGGTAAACTATCCTGGTTTTTTCATCCGACTAGATGGTAGGTAGATATGACGATCACTGGGGACAGTACCGCGGGCCGCATTCTCGAAGCCGGGCGGCAACTGATCATGCGGCGCGGCTACAGCGGGTTCAGCTATGCCGACATCGCCGACGCGATCGACATCCGGAAGGCGAGCATCCACCACCATTTCCCGACGAAGGCGGATCTGGCGGTCGCCGTGCTGCAGCAGTCGCAGGCGAATTTCGATGCCGACATGTCGCTGCTCGACGCGAGCGGCGCCGACGCGCTGGTGCAGATGCGCGCGTACATCGGCTACTGGGAACGCTGCATCGCGGACGACAGCGCGCCGTTCTGCGTCGCCGGCATGCTCGGCGCGGAACTGCCGGCGCTGCCCGACGACGTCGCGCGGGCGGTGAGGGCGCATTTCGACGACCTCGCCGCATGGCTGGTGCGCGTGCTCGAAGCAGGGGTGAAGGCCGGCGTCGTGCAACCGGGCATATCGGTGCAGACCGAGGCCGCGACGTTCGTGTCGCTGGTCTATGGCGCGATGCTCGCCGCGCGGGCGTACGGCAATGCCGGGATGTTCAGGGACGTGACCGGCGGCGCGGTCGAACGGCTCGCGGTGCCGCGCAAACGCGGGTGAGCCGAGCACGTATCAGCGGGTAGGGGCGGCGCCCGGCGGTCGTTCGAAGTCGTCAGGCGCCGCCGCGATTTACGCGTGTTTTCCGGCCTCGGCTTGTGCGCTCAGCCGCGCCTTTTGCGCTTGCAGCGCGTCCGTGAAAGCCGGGCTGAAGTCTTCGGCCTCGAACAGCGGGCGGATCTCGATGTCGGAATCGCCGGGCATCGGGTTCGGGCAGCGCTTCACCCATTCGACTGCCTCTTCCATCGATTTCACCTGCCACAGCCAGAAACCGGCGACGAGTTCCTTCGTTTCGGCGAACGGGCCGTCGACGACGGTGCGGCTCTTGCCGGCAAAATGCACGCGCTTGCCGCGCATGCTCGGGTGCAGCCCGTCGGCGGCGAGCAGGATGCCGGCTTGCGCCAGTTCTTCGTTGAACCGGCCCATCGCGGCGATCATTTCAGGGTCGGGCATCCGGCCGGATTCGGAATCGGTGGTGGCTTTGACGATGACGAGGACGCGCATGGTGAACTCTCCTTGAGTGGAATGAGGGGGCGCCGCCGGTCGTGCCGACGGCAAAACGAGCGGTTACGACAACACGACGCGCGACGGCGGCGCGAATCGACATCGCAGGGAAAAAACCTCAGGGGTGACCGACGTGTGCGGCGTTGCGCCGGCAATCCGTCATGTCGTGCCGGCGCCCGCATCGAGCGCGCTGCGGATCCGGGCGGCGAGTTCGTCGCGCCGGTATGGCTTGCCGAGCAGCATCACGCCGGGGTCCAGCCGTCCCGCATGGAAGATCTCGTCTCGCGTGTAGCCGGACGTGAACAGCACGGGCAACGGCGGCTTGCGCAGCGCGGCACGGCGTCCGAGTTCGCCGCCCTTCACGCGGCCGGGCATGATCACGTCGGTAAACAGCAGGTCGATTGGCGTCTCGCTGTCGAGCACGCGCAATGCGGCTTCGCCGCTGGACGCCGTGATGACCTTGTAGCCGAGCTGCGCGAGCATGTCGACCACGGTCAGGCGGACGTCCGCGTCGTCCTCGACGACGAGGATGGTCTCGTGGCCGCGCACCGCGTCGTGCTGCGGTAGGCGGGCCTGCTCCTCGGCCGCGCCGTGGCAGCGCGGAAACGTGAGGCGCACGGTGGTGCCCTGGCCCGGCGTGCTGTCGATCGACACATGGCCGCCGCTCTGCTTGACGAAGCCGAACACCATGCTGAGCCCGAGCCCCGTGCCTTCGCCATCCGGCTTGGTCGTGAAGAACGGTTCGAACGCGCGCTCGAGCACGTCGGCCGTCATGCCGGTGCCCGTGTCGGCAAGCTCGAGCGTCACGTATTCGCCGGGTGGCGTCGGCGCGCGGCAGGGGCCCGACGCATCGCCTGACTGCACGTTGTAGGCGGCGATCGTCAGCGTGCCGTCGCCGCGCATCGCGTCACGCGCATTGAGCGCAAGGTTCAGGAGTGCGTTTTCGAGCTGGTGCCGGTCGGCGAGCACGTTGCCGACATCGGGCGACAGCGCGGGGACGATCCGGACCGTTTCGCCGAGCGCGCGGCGCAGCATCTCGCTCATGTCCACGATCAGTTGCCGCGGATTCAGCGTCGTCGGCGCGAGCGGCTGGCGGCGCGCGAAGGCGAGCAGGTGCGACGCCAGTTGCGCACCGCGCCGCACCGCGTTGTTCGCGTTCTCGATCCGGGGTTGCGCGCCCGCATGGGCGCCGAGTTCGACGGAGAGGATCTGCAGGTTGCCGCTGATCACCTGCAGCACGTTGTTGAAGTCGTGCGCGATGCCGCCGGTCAGGTTGCCGATCGCTTCCATCTTCTGTGCGTGACGCAACTGTTCCTCGATCGCCGCGCGCTCCGCGATCGCGTCGGTCACGCGCTGCTCGAGCGTCTCGGTCAGGTCGCGCAGCCGGGCATTGGACGCCTGCAGCGCCGCTTCCGCGCGATCGCGGTGGCGCGTGGCGAGCACGCGTTCGGTGGTCTCGACGACGACGGCGAGCACGCCGCCCGGTGCACCGTCGTCGTCGGGGATCGGGCTGTAGTGCAGATCCATCCAGACGTCTTCGGGGCGGCCGCTGCGCAGCAGCACGAGGGCCTTGTCGCGATAGGACAGCGTGCCGCCGGCGAGGCAGGTATCCATCACGTTGCGGTTGAAATCGGCGACTTCGGGCCAGCCGAGTTCGACCGGCTGGCCGAGCAGATACGGATGGCGGCCGCCGGCAAACCCGGCATACGCGTCGTTGTAGATCATGTAGCCGGGGCGGCCCCACAGCATCACCAGCGGCAGCGGCGACGCGAGCACCGTGCGCACGGCCGTGACGAGGCTGGCCGGCCACCCGTCGAGCGGCCCCAGCCCGGTGGCGGCCCAGTCGAATGCGGCGATGCGCCGGGCCATGTCGCCCTGCCAGCCGGTACAAGCGTGATGCTGCGCGAACAACTCGACATGCATGGGAGCGCTCCGATGAGGACATGCGGTCTCGGGCGGGGGACAAGTCGCGAAAGCGTGCTCCATTCTAGGGCAGATCGATTCGTGCGGCGACGCTGCGCCGTTCCGGAGCCCGTCGCCAAAACTGGTATGCTGATCCTCACCACGTTCACGCGGAGGGCGCCATGGCTGCTAAAGAAGTCTCGAAGAAGAAATACCTGAAAATCCTGAACAAACGCCTGCGTGCGGAGCCGGCGGCGCCGGCCGGCGCGTCGTTCGTGTTTTTCCCGCTCGGCGCGAAGGCGAAGCACGCGACGGGTGTCGTGTCCGGCGACTCGCGCAGCAAGCGCGAACTGGCGGTGATGGCCGCGGTGCAGCGCAAGGCGGCCGAAGAGTTCATCGTCGCCGGGGCCTGACCGGCACCTGCTGTACCGCACCTGGATTGCCGCCTCCGCCACCTATGCGGGGGCGGTTTCGCAATGTGCGATCGCACCGGCATGCACGCGCGGGATGTCGTGCATGAGGGCCGGGCCGTGCCTCGGCAGGATGAGGTCGAGATCGAGCGGCTGGATCGGGCGCAGCGCACTGGCCGGGCAGGCGAGCGACAGGGCGTCTCGGCTCGGTCCGGCAGCGTCGGTCCGGCCGCGATTCTGGCCGCGAATCCGGCCGCGAATCCGGCCGCTTCGCGCAGCAGCCGGGCACGGCGCTGCGCACCGTCCCGGCTATCGTGAACATCCGGGTCGATCGGGCGCTCGGGACACCTAGTCCGCCGCCGCATAGCGGCCGCCGCCACCCGCTTCATCGCCCGCTGCGAGCTGTTCCAGCGCAAGGCCCTTCGTCTCGATCCCGAGCGTCCACACGGCAAGCGCTGCCGCGATGAACGACAGCGCGCCGAGCGTGAACACGCCGCCCTGGCCGAACACCGGCAGCACGACGCCGACCACGTAAGGCCCGATCAACGAGCCGACGCGCCCGATCGCCGACGCGAAGCCCGAGCCCGTCGCGCGCGCGCCGGTGCCGTACAGCTCCGGCGTGTACGTGTACAGCGCGGCCCACATCCCGAACAGGAAGAACTGCATCGCGAGGCCGGTGCCGATCAGCAGCGCCATGCTGCCGCCGTACAGCGCGCTCTGGCCGTACGCGTACGCCATCACGGCGCCGCCGATCAGCGACGCGATGCAGGTCGGCTTGCGCCCCCAGCGTTCGACGAGCCACGCGGCGCACAGGAAGCCCGGCACGCCGCCGAGCGAGATCAGTACCGTGTAGAACACCGATTTCGTGACCTCGAAGCCGGCCTGCTGCAGCAGCGCGCCGAGCCACGACGTGAGACCGTAGAAACCGAGCAGCGCGAAGAACCACAGCAGCCACACCATCACCGTGCGGCGGCGGTACACGCCGCTCCAGATTTCGCGCAGCGCGCCGTGGCCACGCGCGACGGCCGGCTCGGCGAGCCGCGACGGCGGCGGCAGCGTCGTCACGCCGGCCGAGCGCATCACCTTCGCCTCGATCGTGTGCATCACCGTGTCGGCTTCCGTGTGCCGGCCCGCATGCTCGAGCCAGCGCGGCGATTCCGGCACGATGCGGCGCACCACGAGCACGAACACGGCGGGAATCGCGAGCAGCGCGAACACCGTGCGCCAGCCGAATTGCGGCAGCACGAAGTACGCGACGATGCCGGCCGTGATGAAGCCGAGCGGCCAGAAGCCGTCCATCAGCGCGATCAGGCGGCCGCGCTTCTCGGTCGGCACGAATTCGGACAGCAAGGTCTGCGCGACCGGGAATTCCATCCCCATCCCGATCCCGAGCAGCACGCGGTAGACGATCAACGCGTCGACGCTCTGCGCGGTCGAGCACAGATAAGAGGCCGCGCCCCACAGCACCATGCTCCACTGGAACACGGGCCGGCGGCCGAAGCGGTCGGCGAGCAGGCCGGCCACGGCCGCGCCGAGCACCATCCCGAAGAAGCTCGCGCTCGCGACGAGGCCGGCGGCCGCGGTCGACAGCCCGAACTCCTTGCGGATCGAGCCGAGCACGAACGTCATCGTGCCGAGGTCGACCGAGTCGAAGAAGAACGCGATCGCGATGATGAAGAAGATCCGCTTGTGATAGCCGGAGAACGGCAGGCGTTCGAGCCGGGCGGCGGCGGAGGCGGGAGCGGTGGCGGCGGGCATGGCGTCCTCTGAAATGAAAAGGGGCCGCGAAGCGCGTGCTTCGCGGCCCCGATGCTTCATGTTCAGTAGACGCGACCACAAAATGCCGCATCAGAGGAAAAGCGCCGCCTGCTTGCCCAAATGCGTCATCGGCGGCCGCGCGGGGGGCGGCCGTCGCGCATCAATTAATTCTTCAGCTTGTAGCCGGTGCGGAACATCCACGCGACGATCGCCAGCAGGATCACGAGGAACAGCGACGTCGCGCCGAGGCTGACGCCCACGTGCACGTCGGCGATCCCGTAGAACGACCAGCGAAAGCCGCTGACCAGGTAGACGATCGGGTTGAACAGCGTGACCACGCGCCACGCGGGCGGCAGCATGTCGACCGAGTAGAAGCTGCCGCCGAGGAACGTGAGCGGCGTGATGATCAGGAGCGGCACGAGCTGCAGCTTCTCGAAGCTGTCGGCCCAGATGCCGATCACGAAGCCGAACAGGCTGAACGTGACCGCCGTCAGCACGAGGAACAGCACCATCCAGAACGGATGCAGGATGTGCAGCGGCACGAACAGGCCGGCCGTGGCGAGGATGATCACGCCGAGCAGGATCGACTTCGACGCGGCCGCGCCCACGTACGCGATCACGATTTCCCAGTACGACACGGGCGCGGAGAGAATTTCGTAGATCGTGCCCGTGAAGCGCGGGAAGTAGATGCCGAACGACGCGTTCGAGATGCTCTGCGACAGCAGCGACAGCATCACGAGCCCCGGCACGATGAACGAGCCGTAGCCGATGCCGTTCACGTCGCTGATGCGCGAGCCGATCGCGGAGCCGAACACCACGAAGTACAGCGATGTGGAAATCACCGGCGCGATGATGCTCTGCATCAGCGTGCGGCGCGTGCGGGCCATTTCTGCGCGGTAGATCGCGCGAATGCCATGCCAGTTCATGCGTCAGGCTCCTTGCGTGCCGTTGCGGCGGTTGTCGATCAGGCTGACGAAAATGTCCTCGAGCGAGCTCTGCGTCGTGTGCAGGTCGCGGAAGCCGATGCCGGCCGAGCCGAGCGCGTTGATCAGCTTCGCGATGCTCGCGTCGTCGCGCTGCGAGTCGTACGTGTAGACGAGCGCGGCGCCGTCGTCCGCGCGTTCGAGCCCGAACGGCGCGAGTGCGGGCGGCACGTCGGCGAGCGGGTGCTCGAGCTGCACGGTGAGCTGCTTCTTGCCGAGCTTGCGCATCAGCTCGTGCTTTTCCTCGACGAGCACGAGCTCGCCGCCGAGGATGATGCCGATCCGGTCGGCCATTTCCTCGGCTTCCTCGATGTAGTGCGTGGTCAGCAGGATCGTCACGCCGTTGTCGCGCAGCGAATCGACGAGCTTCCACATGTCGCGGCGCAGCTCGACGTCGACGCCGGCCGTCGGTTCGTCGAGGAACAGGATGCGCGGCTCGTGCGACAGCGCCTTCGCGATCATCACGCGGCGCTTCATGCCGCCCGACAGCGTCATCAGCTTGTTGTCGCGCTTGTCCCACAGCGACAGTGCTTTCAGCGTCTTCTCGATGTACGCGGGATCGGGCGCCTTGCCGAACAGGCCGCGGCTGAACGACACGGTCGCCCAAACGGTCTCGAACGCGTCGGTGGTCAGTTCCTGCGGCACGAGGCCGATCATTTCGCGGGCCGCGCGGTATTGATCGCGGATGTCGTGGCCGCCGACCGTCACGCGGCCTCCGGTCGGCGTGACGATGCCGCAGATCGAGCCGATCAGCGTCGTCTTGCCGGCGCCGTTCGGCCCCAGCAGCGCGAAGATCTCGCCGGGGCGGATGTCGAGGGTCACGTGCTTCAGCGCCTGGAAGCCGGACGCGTAAGTCTTGGAGAGGTCGGAGACGGAAAGGATCGGTTGCATGCTCACGGATGGCACGGCCGGCCGGCGCGACGGCGTGCGCCGCACGTGCCCGGCGTCGCCGCCGCTGCGAAGCGGCCGGGATCGGGGACGGCATGGCGAACGGGCGTCATGTCGAACGGCGTTGTGGTGCGGGATCGCAGGACCGACATATTAGCAATCGGTAGATGGAAATGCATTCTCGTGGAAAGGGCGTGCGGTGTCGGTGCCGGATTTGCGGGAAATGGTCACGCATTGCTCAATAAAGCTGCGCTTTATTTGAGCCGTACGAACAATTCGAAGTGTTTTCGGCGAACCGGGCGGCGAGCGCGTTTCGGCGTGGCGGCAGCGCGGCCGGTCGGACGACTGTGCCGCCCGAAGACCGTCGCGCCGTACCGGGACGGCATCCGCCGCGCTCGCGATAATGCGTTCCTTTCATCGTTCACGGAGCGGCGCGCATGTCTTTGATCGACTTCAAATCCGTGGCGGCGGCGCAGCCCGTCGCGTGGAAATCCACGATCGTCGGCGAGGTCGGGCCGGCCAGGATCAAGGTGCTGCGCATGGATGCGCAGGCTTACGAAGCGGAAGTGCACGGCTACAACGAGGGGCTGCTGGTGCTCGACGGCCGGATGATGCTCGAGGTCGCAGGCGAGACGATCATCGTGGAGGCCGGGCAGATGTACCTCGCGCTTGCCGGTGTGCGTCATGCGGTGCTGCCGGGCAGCCACGGCACGCTCGCGATCATCGACGTGTAAGGTTGCGCCGCAACATGCAGCGGGCGGCTGAGGCCCGGCTGGCGTGGCCAGGCGCGGATTGGCGGTCACCATTCAAACGCGTGTTATACCGCCTGGGTATTTGTCTGAGCAAATAAAATGAAGGCTGTTTGAAAATCTGTCAAATACCGTGTAAACGCTAGGATTGCGTGGTTTCCGTCGTTTGGAACTCTGCATCCATTTACTTGTGGGTATCGTCCGATCATAGTCTCGACAAACGACGCATCACGATAACGAATCAAGCGTACGGATGGAGACCCATACATGAGACGCCTATCCGCTGGGCCAGTCGGACTGCCGTTTCCCGTTTTTTCGCTGAATGCAGGCGCGATGCAGATCGCGTGTCTGCATTGCTCTCTCGCCGTGTAGCGGCGAACCACTTCCCGTTTCGATCGTTCTCACGGCGCCTTGCTGCTTGACGGCGCCGCGGGAGAGCGCTTGTCTGCCGCCGCGGCGTGTGCCGCATTTGCCTGACCGGCATCGCGGCCGTCTTGCGCGCACCGTCATGCGCCGCGCTTTCGTGCCGCGGCGCGATACCAACCGGCGGGCCATGCAGCCTGTCCGGACGAGACTTGTCGTACCTGAAAAGGAGGGGTTGATGCTTTGCATTCCTGAATGGCGGAAGGCGATTCTGTCGTGCGCGGTACTCGCGCTGCCGTTCGTCGCCGGTTGCGGCGGCGGCGACGATCCGGGGCCGATCAACGTGCCGCAGTGCTCGGGCAGCGCGTGCGGGCCGAGCGGTGCCGAAACGACGCCGCCGGTCGTGACGAAGCTGTGTCCGGACGCGCTCGATTACACGACGACTTATACGGGCGGCGCGGGCAGCGGCGAGTACGTGAAGGTGAAGTTCGATACCACGAAGCTCACCTATCAGATGCAGTTCCTGGAATCGTCGGTGCCGACGTCGGCCGGGCAAGTCAACAACACGCGTGCGGGCCTGACGATCAGCGGCGCATTCCATCATCCGACCACGCTCCCGACCGCCGAGCAGAACCGCTGCGCGTTCGTGCTCGACAGCGGCGCGACGAGCGACGGTGCGTATTCGGTGACGATCAACCGTGCCGATCCGCCGATGCTGTTCGTCGGCAATGGCGTGGTGGGTGGCGGGATTCCGGGGGCGACGATTGCGTACAAGGGTATCGACCTCGGGGCCCCCACGCCCATCGGCTACGTGCCGTCGCGGACGTTCGATTTCTACCCGTTCATCGGCTTCATCGAAACGGAAACCGACTTTTCGAAGGTCGCGGGCAATTACAACGAGGTAGGCATCCATCTGTCGCCGATCGGCGGGGGTGGGCAGAGCGCGCCGGGGCCAATCGGCTGGGAGCCGGACGTTGTCAACTGGAACCAGACGCTCAATGCGGACGGTTCGTGCACGATCACGCAAGGCAGCGACTACTCGTGTCAGACGACCGGGACCCCCTGGACGCTTCGCAAGAATGCGGACGGGGCGGCCGACAACGTGTTCGTGAGCAACGGGCTGCCGAATGCGTTTGGCGTGGCCTCGTATCCGATCGCGGGGCAGGGGTCGTCGCTCATCCTCCTTGCGTCGAGTCAGGCCAAAGGCATCATGATCGTCGGCAAGCTGAACGGCGTACGGATACCGGTCGTGATTCGTGTCGGCTATACGTATGTCGATCCGGCCAATCCGCTCGCGTCGGTCGCCGATGCCGAAGTCGGGATCTCGATGCTGTCGTCAGCCACCGCGATTGCCGCCAATTCGCTGAAGGGCGGTTACATCGGCGCGACCAGCGCATCCGCATGCGGCGTCGTGACGTCTCCCGGCACGACGAGCTTCTTCCCGTCGGCAGGCCCGAGCTTCAATCCAAACGTGCCGCACCCGGATCTGCCTGGCAAGTTCGTCAATGGCACCTTCCTGACGGAAGCCGGAACCTGTAACGACGGCACTGCCGTGTCGACGATGGCCGCGAACTATACGTCGACGCTGTTCCAGGGCAATACCGCGGCGTTCATTGATCCGCAGACGTCGTCGGTGACCTCGCAGTTCGCGCTCGACTATACGCAGGCCACGCCCGGCAAGATCAAGGTCACGGCCTCGCAGGACTTCAACGCGAAGGGTGCGAGCGGCAACGTGGCGATCTTCAAGAAGGGCGATACGGGCTGGATCGTGACGGCCGGCAACGTCTACGCGATGGTCGTCAACAACAGCCAGGTCAACCCGTTCTTCACGGTCGGCGCGTTCGTCCAGTAACCCTGCATTGAACACGTAAAACCGGCGGCGCATGCGTCGCCGTCGGCGAATCGAATTTCAAGAGGATTCCTATGAATTTGAAGCAATGGATGGCAGCGGCGTCGCTCGCACCCGTGCTGGCCGCATGCGGCGGCGACGGCGACCCGCCGCCCGCACCGGTAGTTCGGCTGTGCCCGCAGACGATCGACTACAACACGGTGTTCGTCGGCGGGTCGGGATCGGGCGAGCTCGTGAAGGTGCAGCTCGACACGACGAAAATGACGTACCGGATGACGTATCTCGCATCGCCGGTGCCGACCACCACGGGCACCGTGCAGCCGACCCGCGACACGACGCCGGCCAACGTGGTCGACGGCACGCTCGCCGACGAAACGGGGCTGCCGACGGTGAAGCTGAACCAGTGCACGTTCCGGATGCAGAACGCGAGCCTCGACCCGAACCGGCCCGCGCGGCTGTTCCTCGGCGAGGGCGTGCTGGGCGGCGCGATTCCCGGCGCGACGATTCAGTTCGACGGCGTGATCGGCGTCGGCAAGATCACGAAGACGACGTTCCCGTACTACCCGTTCATCAGTTTCTCGTCGCTGGAAACCGACCTGACGAAGATCGCCGGCAAGTACAACCAGCTCGGCTATCACCAGGTGCCGTCGCAGAGCTTCCAGCCGGTGGCGCTCGACCAGCAGGTGACGATCAATGCGGACGGCAGCTACGTCGAGACCGACAACTTCGGCAAGAAGAACGGCGGGCAGCCGCTTGCATCGAGCGCGACCGTGAACCAGCCGTTCACGCTGCGGCCCGATGCGCCGGCGTTCCAGTCGCTCAACTACCTGCCGCAGATTCAGCCGACGCTCGCGGCGGTCGATCCGGCGAAGGCCGGCAAGGGGATCCTGATCGTCGGCAAGCTGCGCAACCAGCTCGTGCCGATCTTCATCCGCACGGGTGCAGCCAACGCGGACCTCACGCAAGGCCCGCCGAGCGCGGACGACGAATCGGGCATCTCGTTCCTGAGCCCGCAGACGGCGATCGCGCAAGGCTCGCAGAACGGCGAGTACACGGGTGTCGACAGCGCGTTCAACTACCGCGCGACCGCGCTCGTCGGCGCGCAGGCCACGCTGCTCGATCCGTTCAATGCGTCGCAGGCCGCGCTCACGCGTGCGCTGAATCTCGACTACACGCAGAAGGTGCCCGGTGTCGTCACGACCGTGCATGCGGATGCGGCGTCGGGGCCGGCGACCGGCAAGTTCGTGTTCACCGGCGGCGTATTCGGGTTCCTCGACATGAACGATACGAGCAACCCGTACTTCACGGTCGGCGCATTCGTGCAGTGACGCACGCCTGGATGGAGACACGGTGGCGCCGCGCGCGGATGCGCGGCGCCCGGACAGAATGAGGGGAGACTTCATGAAGAAGCTGATTGTCGCGGGTGTCGTCGCAGGCGTGTCGACGCTCGCATCGGCCCAGCAGGCGGGCGACAACGTCGCGACGCTGGGCTGGCTGCACATCATGCCGCAGGATTCGACCAACGGGCTGACGACGAATCTTGCCGGCATGCCGATCAACGGGCCGTTGCGCCTGCCCGGGTCGTTCACGTCGCCGGGCACGAGCCTGACGGTCAACAACGCCGATACCGTCGGCCTCACGCTCACGCACTTCCTCACCGACCATATCGCGGTGACGTCGGTGCTCGGCGTGCCGCCCGAGTTCACGCTGACCGGGCACGGCTCGATCCGGCCGCCCGGCCCGGCCGGTGCGCTCGGCAGCGTCAACATGGACAACCCGGCGAACCAGCCGGCGGTGAAGAACGCGCGGCAGTGGAGCCCGACGATCATTCTGCAGTACTACTTCAACTCGTCGACCGCGCGGTTCCGGCCGTTCGTCGGGATCGGCGTGGCCTACAGCTGGTTCAGCAACATCGAGCTGAATGGCAACTTCGCCAAGGACATCAACGAGAACCTCGGCAGCGTGCTTGCGGCCGGTGCCGGCAAGCCGGGGCCGACGTCGGTGGAGGGCAAGGCGTCGTCGTCGTTCACGCCGGTCTACAACGTCGGCGCGAGCTATGCGATCGACAAGCACTGGGGGCTCACGGCGACGCTGACCTACATGCCGCTGAAGACCTACTCGTCGCTCGTGATCAAGGCGGCCGACGGCTCGACGCTTGCCACCACGCGCACGCGGCTGAAGGCTGACCCGCTGATCACGTTCGTCGGGATTTCCTACAAGTTCTGAGCCGACCGGTGCGCATGACGCGCGTCGGCGGCTTCCTGCGACTGGCTGGCCGGACCTTTTCGGTCGGGAGGTCGCGTTCCTGGCGGCGTGCCGCCATTTGTGAAGAGAGGGGGCAGTTCAAATGAGCATTCGCAAAATCGTATCGCTTGTTGCTGCAGTGGCTTTCACCGCGGTTTCGGCCGCGCCTGCTTTCGCAGTTACCGTTACGCGGGCCGACGGTCAGCCGATGAACCCGAACGGCGAGCCTTTTTCCGCGACCGGGCTCACGAACCTCAGCAAGGGGCAGATCACCGCGGCCTGTAACGCGACCTTCAACGGCACGATCACGTCGACCGGCATCGTCAACATCACGTCGACGACGTTCTCGGGCGGTGCGACGTGCGGGCTGATCAACGGCAGCGCGAGCAGCGCGTCGCCGTGGACGGGGCAGGCCGACAGCACGACGCAGTTGACGATCAATAACGTCAAGGTGAACGTCACGCTGCTCGGTACCTGCGGGCCGAGCAAGGTCGTGACGACGTGGAGCGATCCGAACTCGTCGCTGACGTTCAACAACGCCACGCTGACGCCGGATTGCACGGTGGGCGGCACGGTCGCGACGTCGCCGAAGTTCCACGTGCAATAAGCGATCGCGGATCGAAGCGGGTGCCCGCCGCGTGCGAGGGCCGTGCGGCAGGCGCGGTGGGTATTGGCAGCTTCGATGGGTCCGTGCCGTCGCGTGATTCGGCACGGCGGCCGGATTCGTTCCGCAGAGCGGCCGTGTTTCTCGTGTAAGGCCGCCATATATCAAGAGAGAGGGCCATTCAGATGAAAATTCGTCAAATCGCATCGCTTGTTGCTGCAGCGGTGTTCACTGCGGTCTCGGCTGCGCCTGCTTTTGCGGTGACCGTTTCGCGTGTGGACGGCCAGTCGATGAATCCGAACGGCGAGCCGTTCTCCGCGACGGGGCTGACCACGCTCAGCAAAAAGTCGATCGTCTCGAACTGCTCCGTGACGTTCAACGGGACGATTACGCCGGCGGGTATCGTCAATATCACGTCGGTGCAGTACAGCGGGGGGAACTGGTGTCCGGCGACCAGCAGTACCGCGAGCAGCGCTTCGCCGTGGACGGGGCAGGTGGACAGCGCGACACAGCTTTCGATCGACAACGCGCAGGTAGACTTCAAGCTGCTTGGCGCTTGCGGGCCGAGCAAGCTCGTGGCGGCATGGAACGATTCGAATGCATCGCTGACGTTCAACAATGCCGTTTGGACACCCGACTGCGTGTGGTCCGGCACGTTGATGGCATCGCCGAAGCTCCACGTGCAGTAAGCGTCACTGAGTGAAGCCGGGCGCCTGTGGTGCACGAGGGCCGCGCGATAGGCATGGCCGACGCCTCATTCCCCGATGCAATCGTGTCGTCGCGCGTATCGGCGCGACGGCCGGCTGACCGCCCGTGTCGCGATCCGATCCGGGTGGACAGGCAGGGCCGGCGCGGCGTGCCGCGCTGCCCGATTCGATTGAAACAACCAAATTCAAATTGGCCAGAACACTCCCGGAAGACCCATGCTTACCGATCCAGCAAAGTATGGAGATGCCCGCGGCGCGACGCCCGACCGGCTGCGCACGGCCGCGTGGCTGCAGTACCTGATCGAACGACTCGACGCCGCCGCGTGCGCGGCGGACACGGGTGACGCCGGCGACACGACCGTCATCTCGTCACACGCGATACGTATGCGGGTGGGCGCGAACTTGTCCCGAGAAGCGACCACGATTCTTGGTCGGCTCGCGCCGTGGATCGCCTCGGACGGCGGCATGTGCGCATGCGATCTGAGCGACCCGCGCGGTCCGTGCTCGCATGTGCCGTCGATGCAGCAACTCGCCGAAGCCGAACGTAGCTGCCCCGGCTCGCGCGCCGTGTTCGACACCGCGTACGGCGTGATCGATGCATGCGCGTTCGACGACCCCGATGTCGGCTGGGCCGCACTCGAGCGGATTGCCGGCGGTGTCGAATGCAACGGGGGCGATGGCCGTGAATGTACCGAACATGAAAAGGGCGCGCAGGACGACATGCCGCCTGCGAAGAACCTGAGAGAAAGGCTGGCCGTCGTCGCGGCGGCGAGTGGAGAAACGTCGGCCATGCCGGGCGCCGTCATCGACGCGATCGTGCTGCGTGTGTGCGGGCCGCGCAACGACGCGTCGCGCATCGACGAGATGGCTGCGCTCGTGACCTTCTCGGCCGCACTCGCCGCTGGCGACGGGACCGCTGTTGCCGCGTATGACGGTCAGCACAACCTCGTTGCGCGGGCGATTCGCACGCATCGTGCCGATCTCGCGTCGGTGGACGGGCTGCTCGCGGCGTTGTCCGTGTGCCGGCTCGATCAACTCGTCGGCGCGGGCAGCGTTTGGGCCTACTACTTGCTGGCGGGCATCGTGATTGCAGCGCCGGACGCCGTTCGGGAAGTCGGTCACCGCTTTCATGGTGATGAATGGCAGGCGTGGCTCGATCACGTGCTCGCGTGGCCGGCGGTCAGCCGCTTCGGGCCGCAGGAGGACGTCGCGTTCGAACGCCTGCAAGGCGCGATGAGCCTGACGTCGCGATGGAATCCGATCGTCCGCGGGAAACGGATGCGGAAGCGGGGTGTCGTATCGCCCTGAATCGGGGGCACGTGGGACACGGCCGACTGATGCATCGCCTTGACCGAAGCGACATGCAAGGATTCCAAACGAATCGCGCACGAGCACCCTGGCTCGCGCCGAAGTGCCGGGCCTCGTTCGCAAGCGCGAACGGGCATCAGGCGGCGGCGCGCTGAGCCTTCGTGCCGTCGGTGCCCACGCCGTCCACGCCATCTATCCTTCCTGACCGCCTGACCGCCTGACCGCCTGACCGCCTGACCGCCTGACCGCCTGACCGCCTGACCACCTGACCGCCTGACCGCCTGACCGCCTGACCGCCAGACCGCCAGACCGCCAGACCGCCAGACCGCCAGACCGCCAGACCGCCAGACCGCCAGACCGCCAGACCGCCAGACCGCCAGACCGCCAGACCGCCTCGCGCCTCCCCCGATCCGGGCACCCTCGACCGAACGCAGTATGATTCCGCAGGCGGTGCCGGCGATCGCTGCGCTGTAATCGCCCGCCCGCACCGCCAAAGATCTGCCAAGCTTGTTGTAAGCCGGACCCAAACAGCCGCCGCGTGAGAGCGCCGCCGCGAACCCGCGTCCGGGCCACCTTCATCGAAACGGTCAGTCAGATGTCAAAGCAAAACAAGAAGATCCTCCTCCTGAGCGTCAGCGCCGGCGCCGGCCATACCCGGGCGGCCGAAGCGATCCGCGCGTTTGCCGACCACCATCCCGCCGGCATCGAAGCCACCCACCTGGACGTGATGGATTTCGTATCCACCGGCTTCCGCAAGCTGTACACCGATCTCTACATCAAGCTCGTCAGCAGCCAGCCGGCACTGTGGGGCTATCTGTACCAGAAGACCGACGAGGTCGATCCGGCCGCGGCATCGCAGAAGATCCGCCGCGCGATCGAGCGGCTCAACTGCCGCCAGCTGCTCGCGGAGATCGAGCGGCAACGCCCGGACGCGATCATCTGCACGCACTTCCTGCCCGCCGAACTGCTGTCGCGCGAGATCCGCAAGGGGCGCGTCGACACGCCGGTGTGGGTGCAGGTGACCGATTTCGACCTGCACAGCATGTGGGTCGTGCCGAACATGCGCGGTTATTTCGCGGCCAACGACGAAATCGCGTGGCGCATGCATGCGCGCGGCATGGCGCCCGACACGGTGCACGTCAGCGGCATCCCGATCATGCCGGCGTTCGGCCAGCCGCTCGATCGCGCGGCCTGCGCGGCCGAATTCGGTCTCGATCCCGCGCGCCCGACGTTCCTGATGATGTCCGGCGGCGCGGGCCTCGGCGGGCTCGACGTGCTGGCCGCGCGCCTGCTCGAGATGGAGGCCGACTTCCAACTGATCGCGCTGGCCGGCAAGAACAAGGCGATGCTGGCGTCGTTGCAGGAACTGGCCGCGCAGCATCCGGGCCGGCTGTTTCCGCAGGGTTTCACGCAGCAGGTCGAACGCCTGATGGCCTGCGCCGATCTCGCGATCACGAAGCCGGGCGGCCTGACGACGTCCGAATGTCTCGCGATGCAACTGCCGATGATCGTCAACTCGCCGATTCCGGGCCAAGAAGAGCGCAATGCGGATTTCCTGCTCGAACAGGGCGTCGCGCTGAAGGCGATCGACGACGATGCGCTCGTCTACCGGATCCGCGCGCTGCTGCAGGCGCCGGAGCGTCTCGCCGACATGCGCCGCCGCCTCGCGCCGCTCGGGCGGCCGCTCGCCGGCCGCTTCGTGCTCGATCGCGTGCTGGGCCTGGAGCCGGCCGCATGAGCGTCGCGCGTTTTGTGCCGACGCGCCATACGGTGTTCGTCGTCGCGTGGGTCGTGCTGCTCGCGTACTTCTTCGCGAACGTCGAGATCCAGATCGAAGGCAGCGCGGGCTGGGCCGCGAACCTGCCGACGTGGCGCATCGAGCATCACTGGCTGCTCGACCTCTTCTGGGGCGGGCGGTCGATGACCGGCTACCACGCGTGGGTGTTCCCGTTCGTCGCGCTGTTCTTTCACCTGCCGGCCGTGTTCAACGGACGGTGGTCGTGGCGCATCGAAGCGCGGATCATCGCGTGCATCATGGTGTTCTGGCTGACCGAGGATTTCCTGTGGTTCGTGCTGAATCCGGCGTATGGCCTGGCCCGCTTCAATCCGGCGAACGTGCCGTGGCATATCCACTGGCTGGGCGTGGCCCCGACCGACTACTGGACGATGAGCGCCGCCGCGATCGTGCTGTTCATCGTTTCCCGCGAGCGCAAGCGCGCTTTTTACTGATCTCCGACCCGACATGAAAATCGCCGTCATTGCCGCGCTCGCCGCTACGCTCGCAGGGCTCGTGCAGCCGGCCCACGCGGATCCGGCCTCCGAGGTGTCCGTCCGCCCGATCAAATGGGCGCAGAGCGTGGCCGATGCGCATGTAAACAACCTGCACCGCATCACGCCGACGCTGTACCGCAGCGCCCAGCTGTCGCGCTCGGACGTGCCGGAACTGCAGAAGCTCGGCATCCGCAAGGTCATCAGCTTCCGTTCGTTTCACGCGGACGACACCATCCTGGCCGGCACGCAGATCAAGATGCAGCGCATCCGGATCAACACGTGGGACATCCGCGACGAGGACATGGTGACCGCGCTGAAGGCGCTGCGCACGGCCGACCAGGACGGCCCGGTGCTGATCCACTGCCAGCACGGCGCCGATCGTACCGGCCTCGTGTCGGCGTTGTACCGGATGGTGTACCAGGGCTGGACGCGCGAGCAGGCGCTCGATGAACTGCAGCACGGCGGCTACGGGTTCCATCCGATCTGGCAGAACATTACGAACTACTTGAAAAACGTCGACGTCGAGCGGTTGAAGCGGGAAGTGAACAGCGGCTGACGATCCCATGCAAAACGCCGCCGACACGTGCTGTCGGCGGCGTTTCGTCAGTACGTCGATGCGCGGGCAACACGCCCGCCGCGGTCAGGCCGTTTCCGGCTGCCGCACGGCCTTCGCGACATTGCGGGCCATCGCCCCGTTCGCGACGAAGTAAGGCACCTCCACGCGCGCAAGCGGCTTGCGCCCGCGAATCTTGTCCGCGATCTTCTCGGCGATCATGATCGTCGGCGCATTGAGGTTGCCGGTCGTGATGATCGGCATGATCGACGCATCGACGACGCGCAGCCCTTCGAGCCCGTGCACGCGGCCTTCTTCATCGACCACGGCCATGTCGTCGTAACCCATCTTGCACGAGCACGACGGATGGAACGCGGTCTCCGCGCGAGCGCGCACGAACGCGTCGAGTTCCTTGTCGGACTTGCAGTCGGCGCCCGGATTCAGCTCGCGGCCGCGATATCGATCGAGCGCGGGCTGCCGCATGATTTCGCGCGTCGCACGGATCGCATCGCGGAACTCGCGCCAGTCGAGCGCTTCGGCCATGTAGTTGAACAGGATGCTCGGATGGTCGTTCGGATCGCGCGAGCGCAGCTTCACGCGGCCGCGGCTCGGCGAGCGCATCGAGCCGACGTGCGCCTGGAAGCCGTGCATCTCGATTGCGTTCGAGCCGTTGTAGTTGATCGCGACAGGCAGGAAGTGATACTGGATGTTCGGCCACAGGTCGTCGTCGCGCGTGCGGATGAAGCCGCCCGCCTCGAAGTGGTTGCTCGCGCCGAGGCCGGTGCCGTTCAGCATCCATTCGAGGCCGATCTTCGGCTGGTTCCACCACTTGAGCGCGGGGTACAGCGAGACCGGC
Organism: Burkholderia sp. 4NA327C6; assembly: GCF_005502655.1. NCBI lineage: Bacteria > Pseudomonadati > Pseudomonadota > Betaproteobacteria > Burkholderiales > Burkholderiaceae > Burkholderia > Burkholderia sp. 4NA327C6. Next base: position 42,694 of record NZ_SCNZ01000053.1, read on the forward strand.
TCCTTGCACTCGTACTGGATGTACATCTCCAGGTGATCCTGCAGGTTCTGGCCGACACCGGGGAGGTCGAGCACGACGGGAATGTCGAGTGCCTTCAGCCATGCGCCGGGGCCGACGCCCGAGCGCTGCAGCAGTTGCGGCGACGCGATCGCACCGCTGCACACGAGCACTTCGCGGCGCGCATGCGCGGTCGCGCGTTCGCTGCCGCGCAGGTACGTGACGCCCGACGCGCGCTTGCCGTCGAACAGGATGCGATCGGCGAGCGCGTGCGTGACGATCTCGAGGTTCGAGCGCACCTTCGCCTGGTCGAGGTAGCCGCGCGCGGTGCTGGCGCGGCGGCCCTTCGGCGTGACCGTGCGGTCCATCGGGCCGAAACCTTCCTGCTGATAGCCGTTCAGGTCGTCGGTGCGCGGATAGCCGGCCTGCACGCCGGCATCGACCATGGCCTCGAACAGCGGGTTCACGCCGGGCTTGCTGGTCGTGACCGACACGGGGCCGCTGCCGCCGTGATAGTCGTTCGGGCCGACGTCGCGCGTTTCGGCCTTCTTGAAGTACGGCAGGCAGTCGAGATACGTCCAGTTCTCGAGGCCCTTGTGCGTCGACCAGTTGTCGTAGTCGAGCGCGTTGCCGCGGATGTAGCACATGCCGTTGATCAGCGACGAGCCGCCGAGCCCCTTGCCGCGGCCGCATTCCATCCGGCGGTTGTCCATGTGCGGCTCGGGGTCGGTTTCGTAGGCCCAGTTGTAGCGGCGGCCCTGCAGCGGGTAGGCGAGGGCGGCCGGCATCTGCGTGCGGAAGTCGAAGCGGTAGTCGGGGCCACCCGCTTCGAGCAGCAGCACCGTCACGTCCGGATCTTCCGTCAGGCGCGTTGCGAGCACGTTGCCCGCGGAACCTGCGCCGCAGATGATGTAGTCGTATTCGCGTGTCGTCATGACGGTCAATCTCCTTTCGTGATCCTTAAAACACCGGGTTGTAGCGGCCGAGCTCGACCTGCACCGACTTGATTCGAGTGTAGTGCTCGAGCGTCGTGATGCCGTTCTCGCGTCCGACACCGGATTGCTTGTATCCGCCAACCGGCATCTCTGCCGGCGATTCGCCCCACGTGTTGATCCAGCAGATGCCGGCTTCGAGGCGATGGATCGTGCGGTGCGCGCGCGACAGGTTCTCGGTCACGACGCCGGCCGCAAGGCCGTAGTGCGTGTCGTTCGCGCGGGCGATCACTTCGTCTTCCGATTCGAAATCGAGGATGCTCATCACCGGCCCGAAGATTTCCTCGCGGACGATCTTCATGTCGTCGCGGCAATCGCCGAACACGGTCGGCGCGACGTACTGGCCGCCGCCGAAGTGGCCGTCGGTCAGGCGCGTGCCGCCCGCGAGCAGCTTCGCGCCTTCGGCCTTGCCGCTTTCGATGAAGCCGAGCACCTTGTCGAGCTGCGCGGCCGACACGAGCGGGCCGAAGTTGGTCTCGGCATCGGTCGGCTTGCCGACACGGATGCGCTTCACGCGTTCGAGCACCTTTTGCGTGAACGCGTCCTTGACCGAACGGTGAACGAACACGCGAGTGCCGTTCGTGCAGACCTGGCCCGAGCTGAAGAAGTTGGCGGTGACCGCGATGTCGGCCGCGCGGTCGAGGTCGGCATCCTCGAACACGATCAGCGGTGACTTGCCGCCGAGCTCCATCGTCACTTCCTTCAGCGACGACGCGCCGGCCAGCGACATCACCTTCTTGCCGGTTTCGACGCCGCCCGTGAACGACACCTTCGCGATGTCCGGGTGGCCCGTCAGCAGCGCGCCGACCGAGCCGTCGCCCTGCACGACGTTGAACACGCCGGCCGGCACGCCGGCTTCCGTATAGATTTCCGCGAGCTTCAGCGCGGTGAGCGGCGTGACTTCGCTCGGCTTGAACACCATCGCGTTTCCGGCCGCGAGCGCGGGGGCCGTCTTCCAGCACGCGATCTGGATCGGGTAGTTCCACGCGCCGATGCCCGCGCACACGCCGAGCGGCTCGCGGCGCGTGTAGACGAACGACTCGGCGCGCAGCGGCACCTGCAGCCCTTCGATCGCGGTCGCGAGGCCAGCGTAGTACTCGATCACGTCCGCGCCGGTGACGATGTCGACCGCGAGCGTCTCGCCGATCGGCTTGCCCGTGTCGCGCGTTTCCAGCGCCGCGAGTTCGTCGTTGCGCTCGCGCAGCAGGTCGACCGCGCGGCGCAGGATGCGCGAGCGCTGCATCGCGGTCATCGCGGCCCATTCACGCTGGCCTTCCTGTGCGGACGCCACCGCGCGGTCGACGTCGGCCGCGCTGGCCTGCTGCACCTGCGCGAGCAGTTCGCCGGTGGCGGGATCGAAGGTGTCGAAAGTCTTGCCGCTCGTGGCGTCGACGTAACCGCCGCCGATGTAGAGGCGCTGCAAACCGAATACGGACATGAGGATCTCCTTGAGGGCGACTGCGTGACGCGTCAGTCGGACGCGAGCAGCAGGTCGATGTAATCGTGGGCGAGCTTCAATGCAGCCCGGGTGTCGATCGGGCCGCCGGCGAGTGCGCCGCGCAGCCACAGGCCGTCGATCAGCGCGGCGAGGCCGCTGGCGGCCTCGCGCGCTTGCGTGCGCGGCAACGCCTTCGCGAATTCGGCGCACAGGTTCGAGTGGAGGCGCCGCGTGTTGACGTGCTGCAGGCGCTTGAGCATCGGGTCGTGCATGCTCTGCGACCAGAACGCGAGCCAGGTCTTCATCACGGGCGCGCTGACCTGCGTGTCGTCGAAGTTCGCGGCGACGATCGCGCGCAGCCGGGAGCGCGGATCCTTGCGTGCCGCCACCCGGCGGCGCGTGGTGGCCGACCACAGGTCGCGCAGCACGTGCCGCATCGTCGCTTCGAGCAGGCCGTCCTTGTCGCCGAAGTAGTGGCTGACGATGCCCGTCGAGATGTTCGCGCGTTGCGCGACCGATGCGAGCGTCGTGCCGGGCAGGCCCGCCTCGTCGATCGAGCGCAGCGTGGCGTCGATCAACTGTGCGCGGCGAATCTCCCGCATTCCGACTTTCGGCATCGCGACTCCTTTCGCCCGGACGGGCCGTCCATGGAAGTCGAGAGCTTAGCGGTTTTTTATTGATCGTTCAATCAATAAAAAAATCGGGGTCGGACGGTGACGGCGGCTGCGCGGCAGGTGAGCGGGGCCCTGTTCGAGCGTTGTGCAGGTGCGGAAAAATAATTGAAAGATGTTTAAAAAAGTTGGAGTTTGTTTAAAACGCTTTCTGAATTTGGCGATCAATCCGGTTAATCGTTTCGGGTGTCGAAGCGATTACTGAATGAAAGAACATTGAGCTGTGTGATATTTGGTTAAGCGTGGAAGTCGATGCGCGAAACGACGTCACGATTCGGTCATGAAAATCCGTTTGAAATAGGCGAATGAAACGATGTAACTTGATGATTGTGAACGAATGTTGGTCGTTTTTACGGAAATGAAGCACCCTCCCGCAAACGATTGCTATCGCCCTCGAGCGAATTCCGCTTACCATAAAAAATGCGGAAATAATTTGAATCGGCCGAATTTCCGGACGGAGTAGAGGGTATCGTTGGAATGACTTGAGTCAGTAATATTGTCCGTATTAGTATGGCGCCGCACTACGAGGAATGAATCGATGCCGCCGGTATTGCCGCGGTGCATTGGCCAATCGCGCGATTCGGATCGCGAGTAAGAAACCGGCGCAGTCATTGCGCACCTGCAGCATGCCGCGACGTCGAGACGCCGCATCAACCGGAGAACGACGATGCTGACCGAAAAACACGTGGTCCCATTGCCGAATGGTCTGAAGGTCTATGTCGAACGCAACGTGTTCGACCCGGCGTTCGACACGGCAATGCTCGTCAACGGTGCCCTGGCGACGACCGCGTCGTTCGGGCAGACCGTCCAGTATCTCGGCGAGCGGATGAACACGATCTGCTTCGACCTGCCGTATGCGGGGCAGTCGCGCCAGCACAACCCGGGCTGCTTCATCCTGACGAAGGACGACGAGGCCGCGATCCTGCAGCACCTGGTCGAGCGCTTCGCGCCGGCGTACCTCGTGTCGGTGTCGTGGGGCGGTGTCGCGTCGCTGTTCGCGCTCGCACGCGGCTGCCCGAGCGTGCGGCGCGCGGCGATCTGCTCGTTCTCGCCGTTCCTGAACGACGCGATGGTCGACTACGTGACGCGCGCCCGCGACCACATCGCGGCCGGCGAGAACCTGAAGGCCGCGCAGCTGCTGAACGACACCGTCGGCCGCTACCTGCCGCGCATCATGAAGCTGTACAACTACCGCTATCTCACGCGCCTGCCGCGCGACGAGCAGGACCAGGTTGCGTTCCACGTCGACCAGATCCTGTCGCTGCAGCCGGAGCGCTACCTCAGCGAGTTCTCGAACATCGGCTGCGAGCTGTTGTTCCTGAACGGCGAGCGCGACGAATACACAACGCCCGCCGACGTGCGCCAGCTCGGCGCGCACGTGCCGCGCGCACGGTTCGCGACGGTGCCGGACGCCGGCCACTTCCTCGACATCGAAGGCCGCGCGCAGCGCGAATACACGCGTTCGGCGTTGCTCGACTTTTTCTGCGGCGGGTCGTCGCTCGCCGCCGGCATGGCGCTCGCCGCCGCGCAGTCGTGCGTGCCGGCTCCGATGCACGCGCTGTCGTCGTGACGCCGTACGCCGTGCGTCCGGTACGCGCGGCGCTCCCGAATTCCCATCCCAACGAGGCAGGCCAGCCGTGAATATCGTTCAGACCATCGCCATCGTCGTTCCGTGGGCCGTGTGGCTCGCCTACTGGATCGCCACTTCGCAAGGCGTGAAGACGACCGTGCGCAAGGAAGCGTCGCGCTCGCGCACGTTGCAATCGATTCCGCTGATCGTCGGCGGCGCGCTGATCATCCTGCCCGATCCGTCCTGGCAGGCGCTCGTGCCGGACTGGCAGCGCTTCGGTCTGCAGACGCAGTGCGGGCTCGCGGTGCTGGTGGCCGGCCTGCTGTTCTCGGTGTGGGCGCGGCTGCACCTCGGCACGAACTGGAGCGTGTCGGTCACGCTGAAGGAAGACCACGAGCTCGTCCGCACGGGGCCGTATGGGCTCGTGCGTCACCCGATCTATACCGGCTGCCTGATCGCGCTCGTCGGCGCGGCGCTGATCGGTGGCGAATGGCGCGGCGCGATCGGCGTGCTGCTCGTGTTCGCGTCGCTCGCGTACAAGGTGCGTGTCGAGGAAAGCTGGCTGACCGGGTATTTCGGGCCGGCGTACACGCAGTACCGTCGCGAAGTCGCGGCGCTGATTCCCGGCTTCTACTGACTCCCGCGAGGCGCGCGATGGCGAAGATGATCGTGACCGCGATCGGCTCGGCGGGCGACGTGCATCCGCTGCTCGGCGTCGCACGCACGCTCGCGGCGCGCGGTCACGACGTCGTGTTCTGCACGCATGCGCCGTTCGAGGCGGTCGTGCGCCGTTGCGGGTTCGCGTTCGTGCCGATCGGCACCGCGGCCGAATACGAGGCCGCGATGGCAAACCCCGCGCTGTGGGATTCGCGCACGTCGTTTCGCACGCTGTGGGAGGTGATCGCGCCGACGCTGCGCCCGCACTACGACGCGCTGCGTGCGCTGACCGACGACGATACGGTGCTCGTCGGCACGCTGTGGGCGTTCTCCGCGCGCTTCATGCAGGAGTTGCACGGCACGCCGTACGTATCGGTGCAGGTGTCGCCGTCGACACTGCTGTCCGCGCATGCGCCGCCGACGCACCCGCGCCTGACGATTCCCGCGCGCTGGCCGCTGCCGGTGAAGGCGGCGCTGATGACGCTGATCGAGCGGCAGGTGCTCGATCGCACGTGCGGGCCCGCGCTCAACGCGGTGCGCCGCGCGCTCGGGCTCGCGCCCGCGCGGCGCGTGCTGGGCCGCTGGCTGCATTCGACCGATGGCGTGCTGTGCCTGTTTCCCGGCTGGTTCGCGCCGCCGCAGCCGGACTGGCCGTCGAATCATCTGCAAAGCGGTTTCCCGCTGTTCAACGATATTGCGACCTCTGAAGACGATGTGGCACTCGATGCGTATCTCGCGGCCGGTGAACCCCCGGTCGTGTTCACGGCCGGTTCGACACGCGTCGATCACGCGGCATACGCGCACGCGGTGGCGGACGCGCTGCGCGCGACCGGCGCGCGCGGGATCCTGCTGACGTCGCAGGATGCGGCGCCGGACAGTGACCGTTTGCTCGTGCGCCGCTTCGTGCCGATGCGCACGCTGCTGCCGCGCTGCCGCGCGCTCGTGCATCACGGCGGGGTCGGCACCGCGGCGCTCGCGTTCGAAGCCGGGATCGCGCAGGTCGTCACGCCGTTCGCGCACGACCAGTTCGACAACGCGCAACGCGTCGCCGTGAGCGGCTGCGGCGTGCGCATCGACGGCCCGATCGACGGTGCGCGTCTCGGCGCGGCGCTCGCGCGTGTGCTCGGTGAACCTTCGTTCGCGGTGCACGCGGCGCGCACGCGCGCGCTGCTTGCCGCCGAGCGGGACGGCTGCGACGCCGCCGCCGATTTCATCGAACGGTTCGCACCGGCGCACGGGCGGGCTGCTGTGCGGCCCGAAGCTGTGGTGGCCGGCGCATGAGCACCGCGTCGCCGCTTCACGACGGGCCGGTCGCGCCTTCCGCGTTCGACGTGCCGGCGCTCGCGCCGGCCGCGCAGCCGGTGCGCGGCATCCGGCTCGCGCTGCTGACGTTCGCGCTGTCGCTCGCGACCTTCATCGAGGTGCTCGACTCGACCGTGACGAACGTCGCGGTGCCGGCGATCTCCGGCAGCCTCGGCGTATCGAACAGCCAGGGCACATGGGTGATCAGCTCGTATTCGGTCGCGGCCGCGATCGCGGTGCCGCTGACGGGCTGGCTCGCGCGCCGCGTCGGCGAGCTGCGGCTGTTCGTCGGCGCGATCCTGCTGTTCACGCTGACGTCGCTGCTGTGCGGGCTCGCGCGCGACCTGCACGTGCTGGTGATCTGCCGCGCGCTGCAGGGGCTGTTTTCCGGGCCGATGGTGCCGCTGTCGCAGACGATCCTGCTGCGCACGTTCCCGCCGGACAAACGCACGATCGCGCTCGCGCTGTGGGCGATGACGGTGCTGCTCGCGCCGATCTTCGGGCCGGTGGTCGGCGGCTGGATCGTCGACAACTTCTCGTGGCCGTGGATCTTCCTGATCAATCTGCCGATCGGGCTGTTCTCGTTCGCGGTCTGCACCGCGATGCTGCGCCCGGACGCGCAACGCGGCCAGGCCGGACCGATCGACGTGCCGGGCATCGTGCTGCTCGTGATCGGCGTCGGCTCGCTGCAGGCGATGCTCGATCTCGGCCACGATCGCGGCTGGTTCGGCTCGCCGCTGATCGTCACGCTCGCGGTGGTCGCGGCGCTCTCGATCGTGTCGCTGCTGATCTGGGAGGCGGGCGAGGCGCACCCCGTCGTCGATCTCAGCCTGTTCCGCGATCGCACGTTCTCGTTCTGTGTACTGATCATCTCGCTCGGGATGATGAGCTTCTCGGTGGTCGGCGTCGTGTTCCCGCTGTGGATGCAGGCCGTGATGGGCTACAACGCGTTTCATGCGGGGCTCGCCACGGCATCGCTCGGCGTGCTCGCGCTGGTGTTCTCGATCCTCGTGGGGCTCCATGCGCATCGCTTCGACGCGCGCGTGCTCGCGACCTTCGGCTTCCTCGTGTTCGCGGCCGTGCTCGCATGGGACGCGCATTTCACGCTGAAGATGACGTTCGCGCAGATCGCCGCGCCAGGGCTGATCCAGGGGATCGGGCTGCCGTGCTTCTTCATTCCGCTGACCGCCGCGACGCTGTCGCGCATTCCGGATGACCGGCTCGCGGCCGCGTCGAGCCTGTCGAACTTCCTGCGCACGCTGTCCGCCGCGTTCGGCACGGCGATGAGCGTGACGCTGTGGGACAACCGCGCGACCTATCACTACGACGTCGTGTCGCAATCCGTCACGAACGCGTCGGCGAACACGCAGCGCTTCGTGCACACGCTGAACGCGATGGGCGTGGATGGCGTGCGCGAGCTGTCGACGCTGCACCAGGTCGTGATGCAGCAGGCCTACATGATGGCGACCAACGACATGTTCTGGATGGCGAGCATGACGTGTCTCGCCCTCGCGGCAATGATGTGGCTGACGCGGCCGAAGCGCGGCGCGGCGGCCTCGTTCGGGCATTGAGGAGAGGAACATGACGACACTCGGCGCACTCGTGATCCTGTATCACCCGAGCGATGCACAGCTCGACGCGCTCGGCGCATGGCGGCACGCGTGCGACGCGCTGCTCGTCGTCGACAACACGCCGCAGCCCGATGCACGGGCCCGCGAGATGTGCGCGCGCGAAGGCATCGCGCTGCTGCATCACGGCAATCGCGGCGGGATCGCGGGCGCGTACAACGCGGGGCTCGCGGCGCTGTTTCGCGACCGGATCGATGCCGTCGCGCTGTTCGACCAGGATTCGTCGGTGCCGGCCGCGTATTTCCCCGCGATGCGCGATGTGTGCGCGGGGCTCGGCAGGCGCGCGTTCCTGGCCGGCCCGCGCATCTTCGACGAAAACGCGCGCAGCTTCCTGCCCGAACTGTCGACCAACGGGATCGGGCTGCGCCGCCTGCACATCGAGCCGGGCGCGCCGCTGCAGCGCTGCGCGTTCCTGATTTCGTCGGGCTGCGTCGTGTCGCGCGACGCATTCGACGTGCTCGGCCGTTTCGACGAGACGCTGTTCATCGATCACGTTGATACCGAATACAGTTTCCGCGCGTTGTCGCGCAACGTGCCGCTCTATGTCGTGCCGTCGCTGGTGCTGCCGCACCGGATCGGCGCGAAGCAGCGTCATGCGATCGGCCCTTTTGAAATGACGTCGATGAATCACTCGTGGCAACGGCGCTACTACAGCGCGCGCAATGCAGTGCAGCTCGGGATGCAGTACGGGTTGCGTTTTCCGGTGGCGATCGTGCCGAACCTGTTGACGATGTGGCAGGTCGTGCAGATCGCGCTCGTCGAACGCGACAAGCGCGCGAAGCTCGCCGGCATCCTGTTCGGCGTCGCGGATGGCCTGTTCGGCCGGCTCGGTCCGCTCGAACGCACGCGGCCGCGTCTGGCCGCGCGTGCGCAACGCGTGCAGCGGGGGTGAGGGGCGCGATGCGGCGTATGAATAAAGCGGCGAGTGCGGCGCGTCGCGTGAAGGGCGGATCGATGACGATCGCCGCCGCGGCCGTGTTGCTGGCGTTGAGCGGATGCGTGCCGTCGGGCTTCCTGCCGTCGCTGTCGTTGCGCGCGCCGGCCGACGATGCGCTCGTGCATACGGCCGGCCCCGGCGTGAACGGCGCGTGGCCCGCGCCCGACTGGGTGAAGCAGTTGAACGATCCGCAGCTCGATGCGCTGGTTGCCGAGGCTTCGCAAAACAACCCGGACCTGCAGGTCGCGCAGGCGCGGCTGCGGATCGCGCAGGCGCAGCTTCAGCAGTTCGATTCGTTGACGGGACTGACGGGCACGGCCGGCGCGACCGTCAGCCGCGCGCGCATGCCGAAGCCGGGCGACGACGTCGCCAACGTGTCGGTCAGCGGCTATCGCGTGCCCGTGGAGATCTTCGGCGATCCGAACACCTCGCCGTCGTCGGTGTTCGTCGGGCTGACCTACCAGCTCGACCTGTGGGGCAAGAACCGCGCCGCGACGAAGAGCCTGATGTCGCTGCGCGAAGCGGCGCGGGTCGAGGCCGAGCAGGTGCGGCTCACGCTGGCGGTCGCGATCGTCACCGTGTACTGCCAGCTCGACCAGGCGTATGCGACGCAGGATCTGCTTCAGCAGAAGCTGAAGGTCAGCCAGCGCGTGACGACCGTGCTGCGCGAGCGTACGGCGCGCGGGCTCGACAACGCGTACGACGCGAGCGACGCCTCGATCAAGCGCAGCAAGCTGCTCGCGCAGATCGCACTCAACGACGAACAGATCAAGCTCGCGCAGCTGCAGCTCGGCGTGCTGTCCGGTCGCGGCCCGGAGCGCGGGCTCGCGCTGCAGCGGCCGCGCGTCGGCACATTCGCGGGCGGTGCGCTGCCCGCGCGGCTGCCGGCCGATCTCCTGGGTCGCCGGCCCGACATCGTCGCCGCACGGTTGCGCGTCGAAGCCGCGTTCGCGAATGCCGATTCGACGCGCGCGCAGTTCTATCCGGACTTGAACCTCGTTGCGCTCGGCGGCGTGTTCGCGCTCACGCCCGCGTCGCTGTTCTCGCGCGACGCGCTTGCCGGCTCGGTCGGCCCGGCGATCTCGCTGCCGATCTTCGATCGCGGCCGGCTGAAGGCGAAGCTCGGCGCGGATGTCGCGCAGGCCGACGTCGCGATCGGGCTGTACAACAAGACCGTCGACGATGCGCTCGGGCAGGTCGCGCAGTTCGTCACGTCGCTGCAGACGTCGCAGACGCTCGTCGCGCAGCAGCAGGACGCGGTCGCGGCCGCGCAGAAGATCGTGGAGATCGCGACCGACCGGCACCGGCGCGGCGTGCTGATGCAGAAGGACGTGGATGTCGCGGATATCACGCTGATCGACGAGCGCGCGCAGATGATCGCGTTGCTCGGCCGGCAGCGGTCGCTGCGCGTCGGACTCATCGGCGCGCTGGGCGGCGGGTTCGATGCGGGCGCGACGGTTGCGCAGGCGCCGGCCGCGCATCGGGCGCGTAGCGGGGCGGCGAAGCGAGGCGCTGCGATTGCCGCGCCCGCCGTTGCGGTTGCGACTGCTGCGGCTGCACCGGCTGCGCCGACCGCACCGACCGTGAGCCAACCTGTGGCGGCGCCGTCGGCCGATGTGCGTGCGGCGAGCGTGGCCATGCCGCCGATCGTCGCTGCGTCGAATGCGGGGCCCGTACGACGCGACGACTTGGCGCGCACGCCGGCCGCCGCCGCGACGCCTCGCAGCACCCCCGTTCTCGCGCGCACGGCAGCGGCGAGTCCGGCGCCGAGCCCGTCGGCAAGCCCGTCGGTCACGCCACCGATTCCCCTGTTCCAGCACGATCGCCTGATCGTTACGCAAAGCGACTGATGCATCACGACAACCTCCATACCGCCGCGCCGCCGGCCGCACTGAACGACCCGGCACTCGACGCACGCCGCGCGACGCGCCGCAAGCGCTTCATCGCGTTCTTCGCGGTCGTGCTGGTGGCCGCGCTCGCATGGATCGCGTACTGGCTGCTGAGCGATCGCTATTACGAAGACACCGACGACGCGTACGTCGCCGGCAGCATCGTCCAGGTCGCCGCGCAGACCCCCGGATCGGTGACCGACGTCGTGGTTGCCGATACGCAGGCCGTGCGCGCCGGCCAGACGCTCGTGAAGCTCGACGATACCGAGGCGTCCGTCGCGTTCGCGCAGGCGAAGGCGCAACTCGCGCAGGCCGTGCGGCAGGTCGCGAACGCGAAGATATCGAACACGATGTACGTCGAGGCCGTGAATGCGCGGCGCGCCGACCTGGCGCTCGCGCAGCGCGCGTTCGCAGCGCGCTCGGGCGCGTCGGTCGAGATCGTCGCCCCCGAAGAGCTCGCGCGAGCGCGCGCGGCGGTTGCCGGCGCGCAGGCGAATCTCGCGGCCGCGCAGGCACAGCTCGAGGCGGCACGTGCGCTCGGCACACGGTTGCCCGTCGACGAAAGCCCGGCCGTCGTGCAGGCGGCCGCGCAGTTCAAGCTCGCGTACCGGAACCTGAAGCGCACGACGATCGTCGCGCCGGTGGACGGCACGATCGGGCAGCGTTCGGTGCAGGTCGGCCAGCAGGTCGGGCCCGGCGTGCCGCTGATGTCGATCGTGCAGCTCAACCAGCTGTGGATCGAGGCGAATTTCAAGGAGGGGCAGATTCGCCACATGCGCATCGGGCAGCCGGTCGAGGTCGTGTCGGACCTGTATGGCTCGCGCGTGACCTATCGCGGCCGCGTGCAAGGCTTCTCGGCGGGCACGGGCAGTGCGTTCTCGATGCTGCCGTCGCAGAATGCGGCCGGCAACTGGATCAAGGTCGTGCAGCGCGTGCCGGTCGTGATCGCGCTCGATGCGCGCGATCTGGCCGCGCATCCGCTGCGCGTCGGGTTGTCGATGCGCGCGACGGTCGACACGCACGATCGCAACGGCCACGCGCTGGACAGCGAGCCGCCGACGCCGGCCGTCAGCACACGCGTGCACGACGGCGTCGCGAGCGATGCGGAAAGCGCCGCCGCCGCGATCATCCGCGAAAATCAGGGCGGGTAACGTCCGAACGAGAGTGGGGCGGCCGGTCGCCGCGAACGGGCCGCCCCACTCTCGTTCGGACGTTACC